>NZ_JBXAWK010000110.1:0-8981 GCF_057291755.1 Kitasatospora sp. UYEF31 | reverse complement strand
GGCGGGCTCTACGCCCAGGCCGCATAGTCCTCACGCCCAGTGACCAATTACCGTCCCGCAACCAGCAAGGAACTTCCGACGCGCTGCACTAGGGCCTGTTCTGGGTTTCCCGCCGGGGCCACGCCGCCCGGCACCGCCCCTCGCGGCGTTGCCGAATCCTCCGGGTATGACCGGTACGAGTCCGGATCCGGCACCTTGCGACGCACGGCGCCGGACAACGCGGCCTGGTCCGGTGGGAAACCCGGAACAGGACCTAGTTGTGCACTTCCAGGAGCGGGACCAACTGCTCCACGGCCGTCATCGACCCGTGCAGGCCGGTCATCCGGGACTCGTTCGGCTCACGCCGGGACGCGGTGATCGCGATGTCCGCGAACGGGGCGACGACCACGTCGCCGATGCGGTGGTACACCCGCTCCTCGACCTCCGGGCCGAACCAGCCCGCGCCTACGGCCTCATCCCGGGTCAGCACCCAGGCCTCTTCGCCGAGCATGTCGGTCCAGATGGCGTGCACGTCGGCCGCCGCACCCGGCACCGCGTAGAGGTGCCGCGCGCGGCCCTCGCCGCCGAGCAGCGCCACCCCGGCGGACAGCGCCGGGTCGGCGTCCACGTCCACGTGGTCCTCCGGGGCGATGTCGATCATCCCGTGGTCGCCGGTGATGTACAGGCTGCTCCCGGCGGGGAGCCGTTCGGCCAGCCGACGGGCCGTCATGTCGATGCGGTGGAGTTCGAGCCGCCACGCATCGGAGTCGACGCCGTTGCCGTGCCCGGCCTTGTCCAGCTCACTGGCGTACATGTAGACGAGCCTGCGACCTGGTTTCGCCAGTTCCAGCACCGTGGCCCCGACTCGCGGTTCACCGGCCGCCGCGCCGATGAACCGGCCGCCCTTGAGCGCCACCTCGGTCAGCGGGGTGCGTTCGAACATCGGATCGGTGACCTGCGCGACCCCGATGCCGGCCAGCGCGGCCTGTCGCATGATCGGCACGTGTGGCTGCCACTGCTTCGGCGGGACGTACGGGTCCCAGCGCAGCTGGTTCATCAGCCGCCCGTCGCCGGGGATCGCCACCTTGTAGCCGAGCAGCCCGTGACCACCCGGCGGGAGGCCCGTACCGAACGACGCGATCGAGGTCGCGGTGGTCGACGGGAATCCGACGGTCACCGGCTCACCCCGGCCGGCACACGAAGTCGGCAGCAGGGATGTGAGGAACGGTGCCCAGTCCGGGTGCGCTCTGATCAGCTCCCAGCCGAGTCCGTCGACCAGGAACACGCACGCCGCCCGGGTCGGCCGCAGCCCCAGCACATCGGTCATGCCGGGCATGCCGAGGGACGCGACGACCGCGGGCAGAACATCGGACAGCGCCTGCTCGCCGTAGCGCGGGACGGGGACCGGGGGGACGGCCGTTTCGCCGGAGAACGCCTGGCTCACCGGCGGGGCATACCCGAGATCGCCTCGGAGAGGGCGCGGGCGAAGGTCTGGGTGCGCTCGACTGCCTCGGGGCCGTCAGCGGCCTCGCTGACCCGCAGCGACAGGTCGTCGGCTGTCAGCGAACCGGTGTAGCCGTGGTCGACCTCGCAGTTGGGGTCGGCGCAGCCGGCCGGTTCGAGGTCGATGCGGCCCACCGCGCCCCAGCCGATGGTCAGGACGACTTCACGGGGCGGCTGGCCCGGCACGTACTCGGCCGGGTTGCCGACGACCCGGCTCACGACGACCGACTCCACGCGCTCCAGGCGCACGGTCTCGGTGGAAGTCGTGGCGTACGGGGTCGGGGAGGTGTCGTCCGGCGCGTGCTCGTCGGTGTGGCTGACGAGGAACCGGCTTTCGGTCAGCACGAGGACCGTGATGTGCCTGCGGACCTCGGTGCTGTCGAACGTGGTCTCCTGGTGCACCAGGAATGCCTCAACCGGCTCGCCGCCGATCGTCGATTCGACCGCGTCGACAACGAGGCTCGGGTAGTAGCCGCTGCGCTCGATAGCTGTACGCAGTTCGGTCGTGGTTCCGGTCTTCGCCATGCCTACATCCTGGCATCTTTACGCCCACACGTGCGCCACCGGGCGTCCGTGCGCTCGCGCGCGGGCCCGGGTGTGTGGAACGGCGCCCAGCGACAGCGGCTGCCGCGGCGACGCGGAAGGCTCTAACAGGGCTGGTTGTCTTGTCGATCGGAGTGGGCGGTTCTGCTCGGCTGAGTCCGACGGTTCCGTCGGCCGGGGCGGGTGATTTTGTCGATTCAGCGATGATTCGGAGTGGTGACGGACAGGCCCGGCCGGGTGACGGTGTGGCGAGACTTCGCCGGTGATCCGTCGAACGCCCGCTCCACGCCTCCACGCGCCGCCCACGCGCCCTCCCGGGCCGCCCGGGGCCAGGGGTTGACTTGGTTGTCGAGAAGGCCCGTACGGGGCGCAGGGACGCACCGCCTGACCGGGCGGCGGCCCCACCGGAGCCTTCGACCCGTTCGCTGCCGTGTGGATTCTCGGGGAACGAACCCGGTGGCGGATGGAGACGGAGGGCACAGACTCGGTCTTCTGTGGCCTCCTCAGGGCCCCGGTACGGGTCCAGGGCACGGAGCGCGCGGCCTAGTGGAGGGCTCAGCGCACAGGGGTGTGCCCCTGGACGACCCGGAACCGGGGCCGGTCACAGACCGCACGTGTGGGTGCCGCAGCTCGGGGCGGCACCGGCGGGCGTCGACTGTGACCGGGCGGAGGGCGGTACGGAACCGTTAGCGCGGATTCCGCACCGCCCTCGGCGCCGTCTGCGGGACGACTGCGCGCGGCGTCCCGAACGGCACCCCCACCGGGCGAGGGCGCGCAGCGTCCCGAGCGCGCCCGGAGGTCGCGGCCCGACCGGGCGACGCCCGCGCTTGGAGCCCGGCGGACAGCACAGCCCGCGCTTGGAGCCCGGCGGACAGCACAGCGAGGGCGCGCAGCGTCCCGAGCGCGCCCGGAGGGCGCGGCCCGACCGGGCGACGCGCGGGCGCCGAACAGCCCCGGAGCGAAGCGACGGGGATGTGAGGAAGACGCCCGCGCTTGGAGCCCGGCGGACAGCACAGCCCGCGCTTGGAGCCCGGCGGACAGCACAGCCCGCGCTTGGAGCCCGGCATCAAGGCACAGCCAGTGACCGGGGCCCGAATTCGCCCCGCACCGGCGGTTTCGACAGCCGGATCCGCGCGTCGAGGATGCCCACGCCCGCCGTCGAGACCATCACCGGGTCGAGTTCGATCCGGCTGATCTGCGGCAGGTCGTCGGCCAGCCGGGACACCCGCAGGAGCAGGTCTTCGAGCGCCTCCACGTTCACCGGCTCCGCGCCGCGGAAACCGAAGAGCATCGGGGCCGCGCGGATCTCCCGGACCAGTGAGCGCACGTCGGCGTCGGTGGCCGGAACCAGCCGGTAGGCGCGGTCGCCGAGCAGGTCGAAGGCCGGTCCCGCCAGACCGAAGGACAGCACCGCGCCGAAGGATTCGTCCCAGGTGATGCCGACGACCGTGGGTACCCCGCGCGGCGCCAGGCGCTGGATCACCAGGCGCGCCTGGTCGGGGCCGCCGAGGCGGTCGGCCATCCGCTGGAAGGCCCGCCGCAGGCCCGCCTCGGTACCGAGGTCGAGCCGTACGCCGTCGACGTCGGAGCGGTGGCGCAGGTGCTCGGCGATGGTCTTGAGCACGACCGGGTAACCGAGTTTTTCGGCGGCGGCCACTGCGGCGTCCTCGCTTTCCACCCGGAGCGCGGGCATCGGATGCAGGCCGTACGCCCCGAGGAGTTCCGCAGCGTCGTCCGGGGAGAGACCGGCCGCGTCAGCGGCCCCGAGCCGGGCCCGGACCAGCGCCTTGGCCTGGATGGGGTCCACCCCGTCAAGCTGCGGCAGCTTCCCCGCCGGGCGGCTTCGCCAGTCGGCGTAGCGGACCACTTCGGCCAGGGCCCGTACGGCGTTCTCGGTCGCGGGGTAGGACGGCACGGAGCCGAACGCGGGGACGCCGTCGGCGTCGAGGATGCGCAGTTGGGTGGGCAGGCCTTCGTGCGCCAGGTAGGTGGTGAGCAGTGGTTTCCCGATCGCCGCGGCGTGTACGGCGGCTCCGGCGATGACCTGGGCGACGTCCTGACCTGGTGTCATCAGCGGCGGGATGAACACGGTGATGACTGCGTCGACGTCGGCGGCGGCGAGTGCGTCGGCCAGTGCTGTGCGGAAGTCCTCCGCCGTGGCCCTGGTGGTCAGGTCGACGGGCCGGTGCGGGGTCAGTCCGGCGGCGGTGCACGCGTCGTAGGTGAGGAGGCCGAGTGAGTCGGAGTTGCCGATGATCGCGACCCGGCCGCCGGCCGGGAGCGGCTGGTAGGCCAGGAGCTGCGCGACGTCGAACATTTCAGCGACGGTGGGCACCCGGATGACCCCGGCCTGCCGGAACAGCGCGTCAACGGCCTGGTCGGAGAGTGTGAGCGTACGGGTGACATGGCCCATGGGCACGCCCAGCGCGGTGCGTCCGCTCTTGACCGCGACGATCGGTTTGCGCCGGGCCACCCGGCGGGCGAGCCGGGTGAACTTGCGCGGGTTGCCCAGGGATTCCAGGTGCAGCAGGACGACGTCGGTGGCCGGGTCGTCCTCCCAGTACTGCAGGAGGTCGTTTCCGGACACGTCGGCGCGGTTGCCCGCCGAGACGAAGGTGGACAGGCCGATGCCGCGGGCGACGGCGGATTCGAGGACGGCGATGCCGAGCGCGCCGGACTGGGCGAACATGCCGACCCGGCCGCGGCGCGGCATGCGGGGGGACAGTGAGGCGTTGGCCCGTACGTCGGGGGCGGTGTTCAGGATCCCCAGGCAGTTGGGCCCGATCACGCGCATGCCGTGCCCGCGGGCCGCGCGCACTAGTTGGCGCTGCTGTTCGCGGCCTTCGGGGCCGGTCTCGGCGAAGCCGGAGGAGACGACGACGAGGCCGCGTACGCCCTTGCGGCCGCATTCGCCGACCACTTGGAGCACGGCGGACGCGGGGACGGCCACGACCGCGAGGTCGACGGGCCCGGGGATGTCGGCGAGTGAGGCGTAGACCGGCAGTGCGCCGAGGAGGTCGTTCGGGCTCCCGGGGGCCTGCGGCGTCAGCCCCTGTGGGTTCGGTCCCCGGGAGAACACCGCACCGGCCGCGTTGGGGTTGACCGCGTACGCCGTGCCCGCGAAGCCGCCCTCGACCAGGTTTTCGAGCAGGGTGCGGCCGACGGTCCCGGCGTGCCGGCTCGCGCCGATGACCGCGATCGACCGGGGTGTGAGCAGCCGTTCGATGGACCGGGCCTCCGCGCGGTGCTCGCGGGCCAGCATGACTTCACGTGAGGTGTCGGTGGGCGCGAGGTCGAGGTTCAGCCGTACGACGCCGTCCTCGAAGGCCGCCTTCTGGGTGTAGCCGGCATCCTTGAAGACGGTCATCATGCGGCGGTTGGACGGCAGCACGTCGGCTTCGAAGCGGCGGATGCCGCGCTCCCGGGCCACCGCCGCGATGTGTTCGAGGAGGACGGAGGCGACGCCGCGCCCCTGCTGGTCGTCCTGCACCAGGAAGGCCACCTCCGCGATCGTGGACCTGGCGTGGGGCCCGGTGCGCACGGAGCGTCCGTCGGGCCCGATCCGGTCGTAGCGGACGATCGCCACCATCGCGCCGCCGACGAACATTCCGAGGGCGACCCGGTCGACCCAGTCGTGGTGGGTGAAGTGCCGGACGTCACGTGTGGAGAGTTTCGGGTACGGGGTGAAGAACCGCAGGTACTTCGACTCGGCGGACACCCGTTCGTAGAAGGCGACCAGCCGCTCGGCGTCCGCGGGGCCGACGGGCCGCAGGTGGGCGGTGCCGCCGTCACGCAGCAGGACGTCCGCTTCCCAGTATTCGGGGGCGCGGGGAGCTTCGGGGGCGGGGGTCTCCTGCACGGGGGGCTCCATCTCATGAGCCTAGACCGGTAGGTCTAACTCCGGGGATGCCACCGCTCCTGACTGATGGTCCATCAGGTAACTTACGGCTGAATTCGGCATACGCCTTTTTGTCACACCGTTCACCTTCGTCGTCTGTCACGCCACCCACCCAGTCGGCCCCGGGCCAGTGCGCACGGGGCCACCGACCAGGAGGTTCCACCGCCCATGGACACCACCCCCGCGCTCAGCGTCTCAGCCGCCTTCCCGGTCGCCGACATGGCGGCCGCCGTGCGTTTCATGTCCGCCGTACTCGGCACGGAGCCGACCTTCGTCGACGGCGACCGCTGGGCCCAGTTCGACGTCGACGGGGGCCGACTCGCGCTGTCCGGCACCGACCGGGAGGGCACGGGTCCGGTGGTGATGGTGAAGGTTGCCGACCTGGCGGCCGCGCTGGCCCCGCTGCGCGCGGACGGCGTCGCGGTCGGCGAGGTCGTGGAGGGCCCGCACGAGCTGCGGGTCCAGGTCACAGGCCCGGAGGGCTGGGCCGCGGTGCTGTACCAGCCGCGCAGCTGAACCGGCGTCCCCGTCCCGTACCGTCGTGATGATCATCGGAGTGTCGGCACCCCGTGCCGTTGACCCGCCGCACCGCTACGGCCAGGGTGGACCGGTGTCACTGCCCGCCACTGCCCCGGAGGTGCCCGTGTCCGTGCCTGTGTCCGCGCCCAAACCTGATCCAGCCGGTGCCACCGGTCCAGCCGTCTCAGCCAGTTCCACCGACTCCACCGACTCCACCGACTCCACCGACTCAGCAGGCACGACCGGACCGGCCGACCCGACTGACCCGGCCGACCCGACTGACCCGACTGACCCGACTGACCCGACTGACCCGACTGACCCGGCCTCGCCGGACTACGAACCCTCTGAGGCCTACCGCCAGTTCCGGGCCGCCCGGGACTTCCTCCTGGAGCACCGCGGGGACCTGGAGACCGCCCGCGGCTTCCCCCGGCCGCAGCCGGCGGAGTTCAACTGGGCCCTCGACTGGTTCGACCCGGTCGCGCGGGGCAACAACCGCACCGCGCTGTGGATCGTCGAAGCCGACGGTACGGACGTCCGGCTGACGTTCGACGAACTGGCCGCCCGGTCCGACCAGGTGGCCGGCTGGCTGCGGGACCAGGGGGTGCGCCGCGGTGAACGGATCCTCGTGGTCCTGGGCAATCAGGTCGCGCTGTGGGAGGTCATGCTCGCGGCGATGAAACTCGGGGCGGTGGTCATCCCGGCCACGCCCCTGCTGTCCCCGGCTGACCTGCACGACCGTGTCGTACGCGGCCAGGTCGCGCATGTGGTCGCGGACAGCGCGGCGACCAGCGGCTTCGCCGACGTGCCCGGCTCATGGGGCCGGGTCGCGGTCGGCGCCCCGGTGGCCGGGTGGCTGCGGTACGACGACACGTACACCTCGGCGGCCCCGTTCAGCCCGGACGGGCCGACTGGGGCCGACGATCCGCTGCTCGTCTACTTCACGTCCGGCACCACGGCGCAGCCCAAGCTCGTCGGCCACACGCACACCAGCTACCCGGTGGGGCACCTGTCGACGATGTACTGGCTGGGGCTCAAGCCCGGCGATGTGCACCTCAACATCTCCTCGCCCGGCTGGGCCAAGCATTCCTGGTCGAACCTGTTCGCGCCGTGGAACGCCGAGGCTACGGTGCTGATCGTCAATCAGCCCAGGTTCGCGGCGAAGCCGTTGCTCGAAGCCATGCAGCGGTGCGGCGCGACGACTTTCTGCGCCCCGCCGACCGTATGGCGGATGCTCATCCAGGAGGACCTGACCGCGTACGACATCCCGCTGCGCGAGGTGGTCGGGGCCGGCGAGCCACTCAACCCGGAGGTCATCGACCGGGTGCACGCGGCCTGGGGCCTGCCACTGCGTGACGGCTACGGGCAGACCGAGACGACCGCGCAGATCGGCAACCCGCCGGGGCAGCCGGTCAAGCCGGGGTCGATGGGGCGGGAACTCCCCGGATACACCGCTGTCCTGGTCGACGCGGCGACCGGGCGGCGCTCCGACGGTACGGGCGAAGGCGAGGGCGAGATCTGTCTCGACCTGTCGACAAAGCCACTGGGGCTGATGACCGGTTACCTCGACGACCCGGTGCGCACGGCCGAGGCGATGCGCGACGGCCGCTACCACACGGGCGATGTCGCGGTCCGGGACGCCGACGGCTACATCACCTTCATCGGGCGGGCCGACGACGTGTTCAAGGCCAGCGACTACCGGATCTCACCGTTCGAGCTGGAGAGCGTGCTGATCGAGCATCCGGCGGTGGCCGAGGCAGCCGTCGTGCCGTCGCCCGATCCGGTCCGGCTGGCCGTCCCGAAGGCGTACGTGGTCCTGGCGGCGGGTCACAGTCCGGACGCCGGGACGGCGCTGTCGATCCTCCGCTACGCCCGCGCGCAGCTCGCCCCGTACAAGCGGGTCCGCCGGATCGAGTTCGCCCCGCTGCCCAAGACCGTGTCCGGAAAGATCCGCCGGGTGGAACTGCGGGACCGGGAGGATCTGCTGCACACGTCCACGCAGGTCAGCCGGGCGACGCTCGAATGGTTCGAGGAGGACTTCCCGGACCTCTGAGCCTGCGGGCGTCACGGGCTGGGAGCCGCAGAGGCTCCGGCGGCTGGAACCGGCCCACCCACCCACCGGATGGTCATCACCCGCACGGGTGGCATCCGCGCCGGGGTTGGGACCCGCACTGTGCGGTGCGACAGGATGGGAGTCCGCCCGGGTGCGCCGGGCCACCTGTACGGGGGTCTGGTGGAACCGGTCGCCCGTGCGTTTCCTGGAGACAGTGTGCAGCGGTGGAGAACGGCCGGTCCGGGCGGCACACACGTGTTCGTGTGCCCACTCGGCCGGGCGTCCGCCGTCAGGCCTCAGCGGCTCCGCAAGTGGGCGGCGCGATGCGGCGGGACCTGCCGGCGGAGCCGCTGAGTGCGGTTTTGCGCCCCGTACGGGTCACTACTCCGTACAGCCTTACGACCTGGGTCGTAATTAGGGTCGGGGCATCCTGGCATGGCTGGTCGGCTGGTGGGTGATCACCGCACGGCGGCGCGGTCGGAGACCAGG
>NZ_JBXAWK010000109.1:0-8995 GCF_057291755.1 Kitasatospora sp. UYEF31 | reverse complement strand
CCCACCCTCCCGCTCCGGCCCCGCCGGCGCCCCCGGGCGCCCCCGCCGCCCCCCCCCCCGCCCCGGCCGCCCCCCCCCCCCCCCCCGGGGGGCCCCCCCCCCCCCGGGGGGGGGGGGGCCCCCCCCCGCCCTTCGAACTGGGGTTTGTCAGATCCCGATGGGGTGCCAGGTGGTGCGGGTCTCCGTGAAGGAGAGCAGCCGCCTGGTGCCCGGGTCGGCCGTCCAGTCGGGCTCGGAGACCCGCAGGACACGCTTGAGGGTGTCGGCGGCGAGAACCTCAAGATCCCGTACGGAATCCGCCGGGACACCCGTCAGGTCCAGGGCGTTGACGTCCTCGTGCCCGGCCAGCGTCGGAGCGGTGTCACCGAGGGGGCCGGTCAGGATGTTGACCACACCGCCGGGGAGGTCCGAAGTCGCCAGCACTTCGCCGAAGGACAGCGCCGGGAGCGGGGCCGTCGGCGAGGCCAGCACGACCACGGTGTTGCCGGACGCGATCACCGGCGCGATCACCGAGGTCAGACCGAGCAGCGACGAGTCCGCGGGGGCCACGGCCACCACGACACCCGTCGGCACCGGCTCCGAGATGTTCAGGAAAGGACCGGCCACCGGGTTCGGGCCGCCCGCGAGCTGCGCGAGCTTGTCGGTCCACCCGGCGTACCAGACCCAGCGGTCGATCGCCGCGTCCACCTGGGCGAGCGCCTTGGGGCGGCTCAGGCCCTCGGCCGCGGCGACCTCCGTGGCGAACTGCTCGCGGCGGCCCTCCAGCATCTCGGCGATGCGGTAGAGCACCTGCCCGCGGTTGTAGGCCGTCGCGCCGGACCAGCCGCCGAACGCCTTGCGGGCCGCGACGACCGCGTCCCGCGCGTCCTTGCGGGAGCTGTGCGGGGCGTTGCCCAGCTGCTTGCCCTTGCTGTCTGCCACCGCGTACACCCGTCCGCTCTCGGAGCGGGGGAACTTACCCCCTACGTACAACTTGTAGGTCTTGAAGACTGCGAGACGGTCAACAGTGCTCATTTGCGCTCCCCCTCCGGGGTCGACGGGGTGAGGTACGCCTCCAGGCCGTGGCGACCGCCCTCACGACCGAAACCGGATTCCTTGAACCCGCCGAACGGCGAGGTGGGGTCGAACTTGTTGAACGTGTTGGTCCACACGACACCGGCCCGCAGGCGCTGTGCCGTCCACAGGGCCTTGGCGCCCTTTTCGGTCCAGACACCCGCGGACAGACCGTAGGGCGTGTTGTTGGCCTTCTCCAGGGCCTCCGCGGGGGTCCTGAACGTCTGTACGGAGAGCACCGGGCCGAAGACCTCCTCGCGGGAGATCCGGAACGACGACGTCACACCGGTGAAGATCGTCGGTGCGAAGTAGAACCCGTTGGCGGGCAGCTCGCAGGCCGGGGACCAGCGGGTCGCGCCCTCGGCTTCGCCGGATGCGGCGAGGTCGGTGATGCGCTTGAGCTGCGCGGCGGAGTTGATCGCGCCGATGTCGGTGTTCTTGTCCAGCGGGTCGCCCACCCGCAGGTGGGACATCCGCTCGCGGAGCATTTCGAGGACTTCGCCCTCGACGGACTCCTGTACGAGCAGCCGCGAACCGGCGCAGCAGACCTGGCCGCCGTTGAAGAAGATGCCGTCCACGATGCCTTCGACGGCCGCTTCGAGCGCGGCGTCGTCGTACACGATGTTGGCGGCCTTGCCGCCGAGCTCCAGGGTCAGCTTCTTCCCGGAACCGGCGAGCGTACGGGCGATCTCGCGGCCGACGGCCGTCGAGCCGGTGAACGCGACCTTGTCCACGCCGTCGTGCGAGGTCACCGCGCGGCCCGTGCTGGGACCGCCGGTGACGATGTTGACGACACCCGGCGGCAGCCCGGCCTCATCGAGGATGCGGGCGAAGTGCAGCGCGGTCAGCGGCGTGGTCTCGGCCGGCTTGATCACGACGGTGTTGCCGCAGGCCAGCGCGGGCGCGACCTTCCAGGCCAGCATCAGCAGCGGGAAGTTCCACGGAATGACCTGGCCGGCCACACCCAGCGGCTGCGGGTTCGCGCCGTATCCGGCGTGCGAGAGCTTGTCGGCCCAGCCCGCGTAGTGGAAGAAGTGCGCGGCGACGAGCGGCAGGTCGACGTTCATCGACTCGCGGATCGGCTTGCCGTTGTCCAGGGACTCCAGGACGGCGAGTTCCTTGGTGTGCTCCTGGACCAGGCGCGCGATGCGGAAGAGGTACTTCGCGCGCTCGCTGCCCGGCAGGGCCGACCACGGGCCGAAGGCCTTGCGGGCGGCGGCGACGGCACGGTCGACGTCGGCTTCGGTGCCCATGGCGTACTCCGCCAGGACCTCCTCGTTCGCCGGGTTGACCGTCTTGGCGCGACCGCCGTCGGAGGCCTCGGTGAACTGTCCGTCGATGAACAGGCCGTACGTGCTGTCGATGTCGACGACGGCCCTGGACTCAGGGGCCGGTGCGTATTCAAAAGTCGTCATCAGTGATCAGTCCGCCGTGACGTAGTCGGGGCCGGAGTAGCGGCCGGTGGAGAGCTTGCGGCGCTGCATCAGCAGGTCGTTGAGCAGCGAGGAAGCACCGATGCGGAACCAGTCGGGGTCCAGCCAGTCGGGACCCGCGGTCTCGTTCACCAGGACGAGGTTCTTGATCGCGTCCTTGGTGTTGCGGATGCCGCCGGCTGGCTTCACGCCGATCTGGCGGCCGGTCGCCGCGCGGAAGTCCCGTACTGCTTCCAGCATCAGCATCGTCACCGGGAGCGTCGCGTTGACCGGGGTCTTGCCCGTGGAAGTCTTGATGAAGTCGGCCCCCGCGAACATCGCCAGCCAGGAGGCGCGGCGCACGTTGTCGTACGTCACGAGCTCGCCGGTTTCGAGAATGACCTTCAGGTGAGTGTCACCACAGGCGGCCTTGACGGCCACGATCTCGTCGAAGACCAGCTGGAACCGGCCGGACAGGAACGCGCCCCGGTCGATCACCATGTCGATCTCGTCGGCACCGTTCGCGACGGCCTCGCGCACGTCGGCGAGCTTGATCTCCAGGGAGGCCCGGCCGGACGGGAACGCCGTGGCGACCGAGGCGATGTGGATGCCGGTGCCCCGGAGGTACTCCTTGGCGAACGGGACCATGTCGGGGTAGACGCACACCGCTGCCGGGCTCGGGGTCTCCGGAGCCTCCGGCGCGGGACGTACCGCTTTGGCGCACAGTTGCCGGACCTTGCCCGGAGTGTCCGCACCCTCGAGCGTGGTCAGGTCGATCATGCGAATGGCCAGGTCAATGGCCTGGGCCTTGCTCGCGGCCTTGATCGACCGGGAGGTGATGCGGGCCGCGCGGGCTTCCGCACCGACTTGGTCTACACCGGGCAGACCGAACAGGAAGCGCTTGAGTGTGGCTTCGGAGGAGGTCACCTCCGCCGGATCGGCGGACAGGTGCCCGAGCATGGGCGTGGGGGGAGCTGACGACGTTGTCACACGTATGAGCATATTTGAGCAACCAGGAACGGGCCGCACCGCGTCGTCGCGGCCGATGCGGAACGGCGGCCCCGGATCCCGGTGAAACTTCCTGGCGGATGACCGATTTAGCGCATACGTACGGCACAATTCAGCCCCATGAGCGCTGAATCGAGCACCTCCGTCTACCGGTCCAAAATGGCCATGGTCACCGGGGCGCTGCTGCTTGTCGTCGGAGTGTGGCTTGCCGTGGACGCGATCGTGCACGGCGCCGGTGACGTCGTGTGGAAGGCGCTGGCGGGGCTGCTGGCCGGTGGATCCCTGGTGATCGCGCTGACACTGCGCGCGGCGGTCGCCGCAGGGCCCGCGGAACTGCTGATCCGCAACCCGTTCCGGACCGCCGCCATCCCGTGGGGCGCGGTCGGGCACGTCAAGGCGGAGTACTCCGTCGAGGTGGTCGCCGACGGCAAGTCCTTCCACATCTGGGCGATCCCGGTCTCCCTGCGCGAGCGCAAGCGGGCCGCCCGGCTCAACGCCCGCCAGGTCGGCGATGACCCGTACGGCTCCGGTGCCGCGCAGATCCCGCGCCGGGCGGTCGCCGACCACGCCGTGGAGGACCTGCGCGGCATGGCCGAGCAGTTCGCCAAGACCTCCACCGGGCCCGTGGTCGTCCGCTGGGCCTGGGAGATCCTGGTGCCGCTGGCGGTGGGTGCGGTGGGCCTGGCTGTGGCCGTCGCCCGGTGACCCCCAACCCTCGCAGGTGGCCTCGACCGCGGCGAAGGTCGCGCTGAACGGCGTGGCCCCCGGGGCCGACGGGGGTTCAGTACGGCCGGACCGAGCCGGACCAGGCCGCCCACGGGCATCCTGGAGCTTCCGGGGCGACGGGCGCTCCGGAAGCTCCAGGATGGTCACAGCGGGCTGCGCTACATGCCCAGTGCCGCTGCCAGATCGGCCTTGACCGCGGCCAACGCGGCCGCGGCCTGGGCGCGCGCCCCGGGGACCTCGCCGGTCACCGGGACGACGACCTCCAGGTAGGCCTTCAGCTTCGGCTCGGTGCCGCTGGGGCGCACGACGATCCGGGCCCGGTCGACCGCGCCGGAACCGGCGAGGCGGTAGCGCAGGCCGTCGGTCGGCGGCAGCGCCGCGGAGCCCTCGGCCAGGTCCTCGGCTGAGAACACCGTCAGGCCGCCCAGGACGGTCGGCGGCGTAGCCCGCAGGCGGGCCATCGCGTCGGCGATCAGGTCGAGGTTCTCAACCCGGACCGAGTGCTGGTCGGTGGCGTACACGCCGTAGTCCCGCGCGATGTCGTCGAGCAGGTCCAGGAGCGTACGGCCTTCGGCCTTCAGCCCCGCGGCCAGCTCGGCGATCATCAGCCCGGCACTTATGCCGTCCTTGTCGCGCACACCGCTGGGATCCACGCAGTAGCCCAGAGCCTCTTCGTACGCGTACGCCAGGCCGTCGACGCGGGCCAGCCACTTGAAGCCGGTCAGCGTCTCGACGTACGGCTTCCCGTACGCCGCAGCGATCGCCTCAAGCAGCGAGGACGACACGATCGTGGTCGCGAACGTACCGTCGGCCCGCTCGGCGGTCGCGACGCCGAGCAGCGCGCCGACCTCGTCGCCGCGCAGCATCCGCCAGCCGCCGTCCACCGACGCGTCAGGCACGGCGACCGCACAGCGGTCCGCGTCCGGGTCGTTGGCGAGGATGACGTCCGCGGCCGCCTTGCGCGCGGTGGCGAAGGCCAGGTCCATCGCCCCTGGCTCTTCCGGGTTGGGGAAGGCGACCGTCGGGAACTCCGGGTCGGGCACGGCCTGTTCGGCCACCTCGACCGGCGCGGGGAACCCGGCGTGGTCGAGCGCGGCGAGCATGACAGCACCGCCGACACCGTGCATCGAGGTGTGCACGAGCGTGACGTCACGTCGGCCGTACGGGGAGACGACCGTCGTGGCGCGGGCCAGGTAGGCGTCCAGAACGGCGTCGTCCAGGACCTCCCAGCCGCTTTCAGCGCGCGGCACATCGTGCAGCGACCGTACGGCGTCGATTTTCGCGGCGATCTCCGCGTCGGCGGGCGGCACGATCTGCGAACCGTCGCCCAGGTAGACCTTGTAACCGTTGTCCTGCGGCGGATTGTGGCTCGCGGTGACCATCACCCCGGCGACACAGCCCAGATGCCGGATCGCGAACGCGAGGACCGGCGTCGGCAGCGGGCGCGGCAGCAGCAGGGCGTGCAGCCCGGCCGCCTCCATGACGGCGGCGGTGTCCCGGGCGAACACGTCCGACTTGTGCCGGGCGTCGAAGCCGATCACGACGGTCGGGTTGTCCGTACGCGATTCATTCAAATAGGCGGCAAGCCCGGCCGCCGCACGGATCACCACGGCCCGGTTCATCCGGTTCGGGCCCGCGCCGATCTCACCGCGCAGCCCGGCGGTGCCGAACTGCAGCAGGCCGGAGAACCGGTCCGCCAGACCGGCCTCGTCGCCCGCCGCGAGCAGTTGCTCCAGCTCGGCGCGGGTGTCCGCGTCCGGGTCCTCGGCCAGCCAGGCCTCAGCGGCCGCTGTGACAGTCGCTGCGTCCAGGACACCGCCGGTGGCCTCAGACACGGGGGAGGATTTCCGCGAGCAGGGCGCCCATGCGGGTCGCCGACGCGCGCCCGGCCTCAAGGACCTCGGCGTGGTTCAGCGGCTCACCGGTCATGCCCGCGGCCAGATTGGTGACCAGGGAGATGCCGAGCACCTCAGCGCCGGCCTCCCGGGCCGCGATGGCCTCCAGGGTGGTGGACATGCCGACCAGGTGCCCGCCGATCGCGCGCACCATGCCGATCTCCGCCGGGGTCTCGTAGTGCGGGCCGGGGAACTGGACGTAGACGCCCTCGTCAAGCGACGGGTCGATCTCCTTGCACAGCGCGCGCAGCCGCGGCGAGTACAGGTTCGTCAGGTCCACGAAGTTCGCGCCGACGATCGGCGAGGTCGCCGTCAGGTTGATGTGGTCGGAGATGAGGACCGGCTGTCCGGCTTCGAAGGTGGGCTTGAGCCCGCCGCAGCCATTGGTCAGCACGACGGTCTTGCAGCCCGCGGCGACGGCGGTGCGCACACCGTGCACGACGGCGGCGACACCGCGGCCCTCGTAGAAGTGGGTGCGGCCGAGGAAGATCAGGGCGCGCTTGTCGCCGATCTTCACGGAGCGGAAGTTCCCGCCGTGCCCGGCCACCGCCGCGGCGGAGAAGCCCGGGAGGTCGGTCAGCGGGAACTCGTACTCGGCCTCGCCGAGCGCGTCCGCGGCGGGCAGCCAACCGGAGCCCATGACCAGCGCCACGTCGTGAGTGGCGCCCCCGGTGAGCTCTTTGAGGCGCTCGGCGGCCGCGGTGGCGGCGGCGTAGGGGTCAGTGTCGATTGTGGTGTCGATCTCAGCATTCACAGAGTGAGCGTAAATGCTTCGCGTTTGTCCGTCTCGCGGTGGTTCTGTTCCGCAGACCCACTGAGTGAGATCTGCGTTAAATTTCGACCGACTGACACGGGCGGTTCCGCAGTTCCTTGACGTAGTCCTCAGGCGCTCCGGCGGACTCCGCCGCCTCGGCGACCATCCCGAGATAGCGCGCCGAGGGCATACCGCCCTCGTAGTCGTTGAGCACGTAGAGCCACGCGGCCTGCTCGCCGAACAGGGTCTGCACCCGCACGCGCATCTTGCGGTACAGATCCAGCGGCACGCCCTCCCAGCGGTCGAGGTTCTCCTCGTCCTCCCGGGTCAGGTCGTACAGGGCGACGAACAGCTCGCCCTTCTCCTCCTCGGCCACAGTCGCGAGGGAGCCCTCCCAGCCCAACTGCTCCCCGCCGAAGGTCAACCGCCACCCGCTCAGCCACCCCGTGTGGCGCATCGGCGAATGGGGTGCGCGCCGGGACATCTGCCGGGCGTCGAGGTTGCTGGCATACGCGGCGTACAGAGGCATGACCCGCAGACTACGACAGAGACACCTATGAGGGAGAATGACTCCCGTGACTCGCATCGTGATCGTTGGTGGTGGACCCGGCGGCTACGAAGCTGCACTCGTCGCAGCTCAGCTCGGAGCCGAGGTGACCGTCGTGGAACGCGACGGCGTCGGCGGAGCGGCCGTACTGACCGACTGTGTTCCGTCAAAGACCCTGATCGCCACCGCAGAGGTCATGACGACCTTCGCCGACTCGCACGCCGAGCTGGGCATCTTCGTCGACGACGGAACCCCCGGAACATTCGACAAGCCCAAGGTCGGCGTCGATCTGGACGTCGTCAACAAACGGGTGCTCGCCCTCGCCCTGGCCCAGTCCGACGACATCGCGGCGTCCCTGGCGAAGGAGGGCGTGCGCGTCCTGCGCGGGGCCGGCCGGCTCGACGGCACCTCCTGTGTGGTCGCGACGCTGCCCGACGGCTCACAGGAGCGGCTGCCGGCCGACGCGATCCTCATCGCCACCGGCGCGCAGCCGCGTGAGCTGCCGGACGCGGTGCCGGACGGCGAGCGCATCCTCAACTGGAAGCAGCTCTACAACCTCGACGCGCTGCCCCGCGAACTCATCGTGGTCGGCTCCGGGGTGACCGGGGCCGAGTTCGCCGGCGCCTACCAGGCACTCGGCGCGAAGGTCACCCTGGTGTCCAGCCGCGACCGGGTGCTGCCCGGCGAAGACCCGGACGCCGCCGAGGTCCTGGAGGCCACGTTCAAACGCCGCGGGATGCGCGTGATGAGCCGCTCCCGTGCCGAACGAGTCCACCGGGACGGCGACAGCGTGATCGTGACGCTCGCCGACGGCCAGATCCTCGAAGGCAGCCACTGCCTCATGGCGGTCGGCGCCGTCCCGAACACTGACGACATGGGCCTGACGGAGGCCGGAATCTACCTGAAGGACTCCGGGCACATCCGCGTCGACCGCGTTTCGCGGACCACCGCCCCCGGCGTCTACGCGGCCGGCGACTGCACGGGCGTGTTCGCCCTGGCGTCCGTCGCGGCCATGCAGGGCCGCATCGCGATGTACCACGCGCTGGGCGACGCGGTCACGCCACTTGAGCTGAAGGCCGTGGCCTCCAACGTCTTCACCGACCCCGAGATCGCCACCTGCGGCTACACCCAGGCGCAGATCGACGCCGGGGAGATCGAAGCCCGGGCGGTCACGCTGCCCCTGCCGCGCAACCCGCGCGCGAAGATGCAGGGCATCCACAACGGCTTCGTGAAACTGTTCTCCCGCCCAGGCACCGGCATCATCGTCGGCGGCGTGGTGGTGTCCCCGCACGCCAGCGAACTGATCCACCCGGTCTCCCTCGCCGTGGACCTCCACCTGACCGTGGACCAGGTCGCCAACGCGTTCACGGTGTACCCGTCGCTGTCCGGTTCGATCGCCGAGGCGGCCCGCCAGCTGCACCGCTGCACTGACAAGTAACTGGGCTGTGCTTTTGCCGGGCTCCAAGCGCGGGCTGTGCTTTTGTCGGGCTCCAAGCGCGGGCGTCTTCCTCACGTCCCCGTCGCTGCGCTCCGGGGCCGTTCGGCGCCCGCGCGTCGCCCGGTCGGGCCGCGCCCTCCGGGCGCGCTCGGGGCGCTGCGC
>NZ_JBXAWK010000108.1:0-9096 GCF_057291755.1 Kitasatospora sp. UYEF31 | reverse complement strand
ACTCCAGATCCGGCACCCGACGATCCAACCACACGCCGCAGCAGGACCTCACACGCCGTCACGGAAACGCGTCCTGCATCACGCTCCGATTACCCACTGAATGTTTACAAATGGACCTCAACGTTGCCTCCGCTGCAAGGGCTCACCGCAGCGAAGTCTTCCGAGCGCACGTAGATCCGTAACCGGCGATCGGAAGACCCCGAGCGGAAGACGTCCGCCAGAGCGAAAGCCGAGGACTGCGGGCCATGATCGAAGTAGCGCGAGAAGTACGCAACCGACAACGTGCTCTGCGTCGGCGTCGCCGCGCGGATGGATTTGGCGAGGATCGGCGGTATCACGTCGACGACAGATCGCGGAGATGCCATCGGCAGGAACGAGCACACGAAGGATCTCTGCACACGTGGCATGAACATGCGCAGGCGCTTCCGCTCCACAGCCTGTCGGTAGGCACCCAACGGAGGCAGTTCGAGGTGGCGGTACTTGCTCTGTTGATCCACTGAGACCAACGGACGGCCGAACCCGTACGCCAGCCAGGCACTGTTGGGCTCGTAGTCGGTGACGAATACGTCGGGGACCCCGCTGGTTCGTAACCGGTTACGGATGAAGGCGTGTTGGCGGATGCCGTCAGGTGTCCGGCGGTAGTTCGCGGCGATGCTGGTTCCCACGGGTAGGCGCGATGGCGTACCGACAAGCTGGGGCAGCCATCCTTCCCACGTGGTGAACCCGAGCCCACGGAAGTACGCCAGACCGGTGCCGCTGGTCACGATCTGTACCTCGTGTCCCCGCGAACGCAGAAGGGAGGCGAACTCGCCCCGTCGGACGCCATGTCCCATACCGATGCCGTTAACGCCGATCAACACGCGCACGTTAGTTCCTCCGGTCGCAGGAGAGATAAGTGATCACGTTGCGGGTGATGGTTTCCACGCACGGGTCATGCTCGAGTGCCCGAGGCCAGTCGGTCGTAGCTGCGGTAAAGACGGTTCCGCCTCGGGTATACAAGCCGAACGTCGCGGCCCGCTGTCGGCCCGCCTCGTCGTTTGCGCTGAACTCCCAGCCATGCACGGGATCTTGGGGAAGTTCAGCAACTCCGAGGATCGTGAAGTCGACTGGTGTCCCGTCCGTCCCCGTTGGTCGGGCGCGGCCTGTCGCGTCTCGATCAAACCGAGCACCGTCGCATTCGTATCCCACCAGCGCATGCTCGGACCCCAGCACGTCTCCGTCGGACAGTCCCGTGCCCGCGAACGCCCAGTGGGCGGTGTGCTGGACGGCGTATCCGATCGGTGCGCGTGTACCGATCCAGTGCCCCCCGCCGTTGCGGTAGCTCACACCGGTCAGGGTGTTCTCTGGTTCAGACTCCCACCATTTGTCGGGGGAACGACGAAGGCTGTCCGGATCGCCGCCGGCTGACAGCGGCGGGTACTTCTCGCAGCAAACCGTCGTACTGTCCTCCGCGATGCGCACCTGCCACCAACAGGTGTTTGCAGCGAAGTTCGCGAGATTTCCGCCGCTGTCGCGGAACCTCTCGGTATGGCGGCGGACATCCTCTGTCCAGTACTCGTCGTGCCCGGCGGACAGGAGCAGACGGTAACCGTCGTCCAGGTAACGGCCTTCGTGGAGATCGAGGTCAGTGCAGTAGTCACAGTCGATGCCGTTTGCTTCGAGCCAGGCGATGAATGGGGCATCCCAGTGAGCGAACGTCTGACGAGGCGTGCCGAGATCATGCGCGTCCGGCAACCCTTTCACTGGGCCACCAACCCCGCCTCCCGGCCTCCGAAGGTTCACACGGGCGACGCCGCCGTCCCGGGCGGTGCCCAAGGGGTCGCCAAGCGGGCCGTACAGGCTCGCGCCGCCGCTCAGGTTGTAGGCGTGGTACGTGAGGATGGGGACTTTGTACAAGACATCGGTCTTGCGCGGTCCCTGACGCTTAACAACCACCAACAGGCGGGCAGTTCGCGCATCCAATTCAGGAACATCGATGCCTGGATCCGTCCCTGCGAGGTGCTGCGAGCCCGGCGTAAGTACCACGATGTAGACGCCGGACGGCCAGTCAAGGGGTATCGGGAAGTTAAAACTTGGCCACTGCCAGTCTTCGTCATGGCGTCGGGGCTCCCCCGGCTTTCCGGGCCACACCGCACTCCCCATCAATTGCGGCCTAGACCCCGAACGATAGATGTCGGCCCGAAAGACTGCGGCCGTCGTCGCTACGTGCAGCGCGAGAACGCCACCGGCGGTTACGCTCGGCCTCGATGGATACCCGTCTATGACCCAAGAGTCCGTATCGTCGGCCACGACGAAGCTCAGGCCATCGCCTGAGGTCCGGCACGTAGGCCGCAGTCTCGTGCATCCTCGGGCGCGTGGATCAGTGGCCATGCCTTCGACGCTCCCGTCGCTTTAAGCTCGAAACCGATCGCCTTTCACCTTCACGTGATCGCTGATCGTAACCTGACGATCACTGCCTTGGGGATTTTCGTTGAACTGCCGTCAAGTTGACTGAAGATCGACGGCCCAGAGTGACGACGCCACACAGCCAAGCGACAGTTGGTTCAAATTTCGTCACGCCATTACGACTGCGCATTCGATGAAATCACCAAGGAGAGCCAGCCGTTCGCTGCCGGTCGACGCGGGACGCCGTTGAAACCAGGTGTCAGTAGACCGAGAGCGACGAGTCTTGGGCGTAAGCCACCCGTCAACAACGCGTCCGCTCAGGTGTCCCGCGCACATGCGTGGATAGCGTCGAGGAGCGCGCCGGTGTCGGTGAGGTCGTCGAGCACAAGGTCGGCCCCGTCCAACTGTTCCCGGGTAGTGGTCCCGGAGGCAACGACAAACGCACCGCCTTCATAGCCGGTTCGCACGTCTTCGAGGGAGTCGCCGACGATGACTGTGCTGGCCCGATTGAATACAGCGCCGTACCGAAGGCACCCGTGCTGCTGGGCGATGGCGACCAGTCAGGATCGTTCGGAGTCAGCGGGGGTGTCCCCAGTCAGGTCCGGCCAGGCGGGCAACGGCAGTTCGACGTGTGTGCTGGCACGGACGAGCAATGCGTCGGTGCAGCGGTAGAGCGGGTGGTGGTTCGCGGAAGCCATAGGCCCTCCCTTGTCGTGAGACTCCTCGGTGGCCGGGGCCGGCCCGTGGACGGCGATGACCAGGTGCTCTTCCTCGACCGCCATCCGGACGTCGAAGTCCGGGGAGAATCTCCATGCGTGGAGGGCACAGTTCGCTGCCAGCTCGCTCAGCACGAGCAGGGCGGTGTCCACCGCCGGGTGGTCGCGAAGGCCCCAGGGCGACTCTGTTGCGCAATTCCCGTGTTCATGCAGCGAGTTGGGTGTGGAGTCGTGCGAGTCTGCTGGTTCGGGCAGGGTGAAGCGTGGGGTCACGCCAGTGTGCGTCGAGGCGGATGACGTTGACGGCGGTCGCGGAGAAGGCGTGCTGGAGGAGGGTCTTGGGCAGCCCGCGGTAGCGGGCGTGGCGGAGGCCGGTGACGTCCAGGGCCTGGTTGATGGTGCCCTCGACGCCGGCGCGTAGGGCGTACTTCTTCTCCCAGTCGGGGGCGTTCTGGTCCCGGTGTGCCTGGCGGAGGGTGTCGTGCGCGGCGTGGGTGGGGCGGACCGTCAGCGTCCGGAAGCCCCGTTTGGAGGTGGTGCACTGGTCACGGACGGGGCAGGGGCGGCAGGTGTCCTGGGAGAACTCGACGACGGCGTCCTGGCCGTGTTGACGGCAGGGGAACCATCCGTGACTGGTCCGGCCCTGGGGCAGGTGGCCTTGCGGATGTCCCAGTCGATGGCGAAGGCGTCCTGGCGGTAGTCGGCGGGGGCGTCCTTGCGGGACCCGCCGCGCAAGAGTGGGGTGACCAGGGTGGTGCCGTGAGCGGCGGCGGCCTGGACGAGGGCGGTGGAGGGGTAACCGGCGTCGAGGTATTGCTCGGCGGGAGTGAGCCGCCTTTCGGCCAGGCGCCGGCCGATTCCGGCAGTGGCGGTGCTGTCCGGGGCCGCGGCGTGGGTGGTATGGACATCGGTGATCAGGTCACCGTTGACCTTGATGAAGACCTCGTCCAGATGCCACATGTCCCCGGGCCGCGGGCGACGGCGCCGCAGCGCGTTGGCGTAGTCCTGACCGAACTTCAGAGTCCACCGGCGGATCGCCTCGTAGGACACGATCACGCCGCGCTCGAGCATCAGCTCCTCGACCTCGCGGAAGCTGAGCGGGAACCGGAAGTACAACCACACACAGTGCGAGATGACCTCCACCGGGTACCGGTGCCCCTTGTGCGACGGCGGCGTAATCGACACGAGCGATCCCCTCCCCGCACGACCAACCCCAAGATCATCCCACCCCCGTCAGCCAACGTGACAACACCGTCGGCGGTGATGGAGGAGCGCCGCTTGCAGTCCAGGTTCACCGTGGAAATGGACTGGACGATCATGTCCTTCGTGGTGCTGCCGTCGCGGAAGGTATGCGCCGTGTTCGCCGGGGGCACGTCTTTCGCATCCATCCCTCCAGTGTCCCGCGCCCCCTAGCCACGGGCTGGTCTGTCTATTTTCCGAACAGCGCTGACCGGATTCAGGTCTTGACGGGATGTCATGCTCTCGCTGAACATCAGGCTCGCACTGACGCACGAAGCTCACCAGTTCTTCCCCGCACGTTTCCGCACATATCCCCAGTACGGAATCCCGGAGTCCCCACATGAGCCTGTCCGTCTCCCGGCGTCTGGCCGCCGTGACCGCCCTCGCGGTCGCCGGTCTGTTCGCCGCCACCGCTCCCGCCGCGCTCGCCTCGCCGGCCTCGGTCGCCGCGGCGCCGACGCCGCCCGACATTCCGGTCGCCAACGTCAAGGCGCACCTGACGCAGTTGCAGTCCATAGCCAACGCCAACGGCGGCAACCGTGCCCACGGCAAGCCCGGTTACAAGGCCTCGGTCGACTATGTGAAGGCCAAGTTGGACGCGGCCGGTTTCACGACCACCCTGCAGAGCTTCACCTCCAGCGGCGCCACCGGCTACAACCTGATCGCCGACTGGCCCGGCGGGGACCCCAACTCGGTCCTGATGTCGGGCTCGCACCTGGACTCGGTGAACTCCGGTCCCGGCATCAACGACAACGGGTCCGGTTCGGCCGCCATCCTGGAGACCGCACTGGCCGTCTCCCGGTCCGGCCTCACACCCACGAAGCACCTGCGCTTCGCTTGGTGGGGCGCGGAGGAGCTGGGCCTGATCGGCTCGAAGCACTACGTCAACAACCTGCCGACCGCCGAGCGGGCGAAGCTCTCCGGCTACATGAACTTCGACATGATCGGCTCGCCGAACCCGGGCTACTTCGTCTACGACGACGACCCGACCATCGAGCAGACCTTCAAGAACTATTACGCGGGCCTCGGCATCCCCACCGAGATCGAGACCGAGGGCGACGGCCGCTCCGACCACGCGCCGTTCAAGACCGCGGGCATCCCGGTCGGCGGCCTGTTCTCGGGCGCCGACTACACCAAGACGGCGGCCCAGGCCCAGAAGTGGGGCGGCACCTCCGGTCAGGCCTTCGACCGGTGCTACCACGCCTCCTGCGACACCACGGCGAACATCAACGACACCGCCCTGGACCGCAACTCCGACGCCATCGCCTACGCGATCTGGAAGCTCGGGTTCGCCGTCCCGGTCCCGCCGGGGCCGTCCTTCGAGAACACGGCGGACGTCACCATCCCGGACTCCCCGGCCGCCGCGGTGAACTCGCCGATCACGGTCTCGGGCGTCACGGGCAACGCCCCGGCCACCACCAAGGTCGACGTGAACATCGTCCACACCTACAGCGGTGACCTGGTGGTCGACCTGGTCGCCCCCGACGGCACCGTCTACAACCTGCACAACCGCGCCGGCGGCAGCGCCGACAACATCGTCAAGTCCTTCACCGTCAACGCCACCTCCGAGGTCGCCAACGGGGTCTGGAAACTCCGCGTCAAGGACGTGGCGGCGCAGGACGTCGGCTACATCAACAGCTGGAAGATCACCTTCTAGCCGGTCGCCCGACCCGTTCCCGCTCAGCGCGCGCGCCCCCGCCGCCGGCCCGCACTCCTCGTGCGCGGCCGGCGGCGGCCAGGGCTGACAAAGGAACACCTGTGGAACTGCTCGCGGACCTCAGACACGGCACAGCAGCGGACGGACCGGCCGGGAGGCCGGTGGAAGTAAAACCCGGCGTCTGGCTGGCCAACACCAAAAATCGCCGCGCCAAACTGACGGACCAGCACCTAGTGTCGCGAGCTTGAGATCCATTTACGTTTGGCTTTGGTGAGGATCTCGTCGGCGGTCTTGGTCCAGATGACACCCTAACCAGCAACATGATCGACCGGACAGGTCCTAGCCGGTCATTCTGACGGAAGGACCCGGCGTCTCGGGCCATGCGGGCCACGCGGTCTGCCCGGTGAGCAGGGATCGGGATGCCTTCAGGGTGGCGCCCCTGCCGAAGGCCTCCGTCCGCCGCGTGGTCGAACGTACGGTCAGGAGTGGTCGCAGTCCGGCTGGACGAGTACACGGAAGCCTTCCCACGAAGCTCATATTGTTCTAGCATGAGTAGAACAACAAGAAATCACACCTGAGCCGCCTCTGCACGCGCATCCGTCGTTCAGGACAAGAGCTGCAATCGGAAGGTGTCCCCCGTGAACACCACCCCCGCCGGCCAGGGGAAGACGGTTGGCCCTGGCTACCAAATCGCCCTGTCCGCAGGCCCGTTCGTGACCGTAGCGATCATCTATGCTGGCGTCTTCGCCGCAAAATGAGACCAGCTGACGGGCCGGATCGCCACTCACTTCGACAGCAACGGCCCCGACGGCTACTCCGCGCCGATGGCCGCGCTCGCCTTCGCTCTCGACCTGTTCTTCGCTGAAGCTCTCCTATTCGCCGCTCTGGCCTACAAGTAGGGAGTGAGCTCTCGGGGACATCAGGTGAACGTGATGACAGCGTGGGCGGTGGCTGCCTTCACGGGAAATCTTTCTGTGGCGCTCCTACTGGCGAACGCAGCCGCATCTGACGCCCAGTTCGTCGATTTCGACCTCATGCCTCATCTGACGGTTGCGGTTGCCGCGGCTGGCCTCGCCGCCGCATTCGGGCTCGTCACATCAAGGAGGATCAAGTGAGCGCCAAGAACATTCCCAAACCGATCGAACTTGCCGCCGGAGAGCGCGCGGTATGGAACCGATTCGCCGGGCCTCGGTGGCTGGTGGTCGCTGGTGTGGCGGTCATCGGCGCCGGAGTCGCCGCCGCAGTCACGACAGACGACATGACCTGGCTGTGGCCTTCGCTGGTCATAGGTCTTCTTTCAACCATGGCCGGCACAGTACGTGCGTCGGTGAACGACCAGGGCGTCTCCATCGCCTCCGCAATCCCGCCAGTCCTTCGACGCCGGATCCCCTTGGTCGATATCCGCTTGGCCTCGACCCGGTGGACCTCCCTCGTTGAACTGGGCGGCCTCGGCTACCGCATCACGCCCGGACGCCGCGCCGTCGCTCTCCGCGGCGGCGACGCGCTGTGGCTTGACCTTGCGGACGGCAAGGAGTTCGTCATCACCGTAGACGATTCCACCGGTGCCGCCGGACTCATCAACGGGCTGATCGCCCGACGAGACCAGGCAGAACGGTGATGAGATGTTGGTGAAGGTCGATCCTGCCTCCCACGTCCCTTTGTCTGAGCAGGTTTCCGCTTCAGTGCGCCGCGCGATGATCGACGGTGGACTGCGGGTGGGGGACCGGCTGCCCTCCGCCCGGGAAGTCGCCCGCTCCCTCGGTGTGAACGTCCACACGGTCCTGCGCGGCTATCAATCCCTCAAAGCGGAGGGGCTGATTGATCTGAGGCCGGGACGGGGCGCCGTGGTGACGGCCGCGATGCCCCGTTCGCACGCATTGCTGGTGGAGAGTAGCCGTCAGTTCGCCATGCTCGTCCACGAGCTGGGCATGTCGGACGAAGAAGCGGTTTCGATGGTCCGAGCCAGCCTCGTCGCCTGCGGGTCCTCTTCCTCAGAGGCGCGCTGACGACGGACCAGCGTTGCCCCCAGCGTGGACTCTGAAGTTCGGTCAGGACTACGCCAACGCGCTGCGGCGCCCGCGGCCCGGGGACATGTGGCACCTGGACGAGGTCTTCATCAAGGTCAACGGTGAGCGGAAGTACCTCTGACGGGCGGTGGACGCCGACGGCGACGTCCTGGACATCCTCGTGCGGAACCGCCGGGACACGGCTGCGGCCAGGCGTTTCTTCAGGAAGCTGAGGAAGGTCACCCGCTCGGTGCCCGGGGTGGCGGTCACCGACAAGCTCCGCTCCCACGGCACCGCCCACCGGCAGGTCATGCCCTGCGTGGAGCACCGCTCGCACAAGGGCCTGAACAACCGCGCCGAGAACTCCCACCAACCCACCCGGCAACGCGAACGCGCCATGCAGGGCTTCCGCTTGGTCGGCGGGGCACAGAGATTCCTGGCCGCGTTCAGCGGCATCTCACCCCACTTCCGACCCCCACGCCACCTCATGACCGCCCCCGACCACCGCCTCGAAATGACCCTCCGCTTCACCATCTGGAACCACATCACCGGTGCCACCAGCCTGACGACAGCAGCCTGACTACAGCAACCTGACGACAGCAGCCTGACCCAGGACCGACAGTCGACCCCGGCATACCCTGACACGCCGTCAGACATCCCCACCCTCCACAACGTGACAGCGCCCCACGGACGGTTCTACATGTGGGGCCGTGGCTACCACTACACGGCCGGGTTGTCCTGGCGCTAACCGACCACCACTAACCGACCACCCATAACCCAGCACCGAACCGGCGGTCCCCGCCCCCGGCCGGAGGCCGGTACGGACGCGGCCGGCCCCGTCCCGGACCCCACGATGCGGGACGGGGCCGGCCGCACCGCGCACCGGTCGATGCGGGCACCGCTGCTGGCCCCGATACCGTTAGGAAACCGCCCCATGGACGACGCAGCACCGCAGCACTCGGAGGATTTCAAGTCCAGTGAGACGGTGACGGATCTATCGACCTGGGTCGTAATTAGGGTCGGGGCATCCTGGCATGGCTGGTCGGCTGGTGGGTGATCACCGCACGGCGGCGCGGTCGGAGACCAGGGAGCA
>NZ_JBXAWK010000107.1:0-9258 GCF_057291755.1 Kitasatospora sp. UYEF31 | reverse complement strand
CGACAAGACTCCCGAGAGTTACCTCGCCGGGCTCCACCTACGCGGTGCCATCGTCTGGATCCGCGGGCTCCACCCCGCCACATCATGATCCGAACCCAGAACAGGCCCTAGGAGGGCGGCTCCGGCGTGCCCGACGATTCCTTGGGCGGCGGCCGTCACAGACAGCCGGTCGTCCCACCCTGTAGATTTCACCTTGCAAGTGTCACTTGTTCCTGCCGGATACCTTCTAGACAATCGCATTCTGGCAGGTCAGGGGCGCCTTTTGCATGACATTGCGTCAGATACCCGTATGTCGCTGAATATCCGAGACTATGCAGCGGGGTGAAGGTCTGCTCCGCGGCGTAACGAAGCCTGCCCGAACCTTGGACGCCACGTTGATCTCCACAGGGGATAACCGACAGGATGCGGCCTCCGCGCTCCTGACAGCGGTTTCCGTTGGAGCGGTGGATCTTGTCGCCGAGCAGGGCCGCAGGGCAGTTCTGGCGGGCGTGGCAGTGGGGGCGGCCCGCCACCGGCGGGGCACCATCGGCCCGGGGCTGGACGGCACCGTTGAAGATGGCCGCGCTGGTCAGAACCTCCAGCTGCGTACCTGTTCCGTCGCAGATCAGCAGGTTTTCACTGCCCGTCCTGGGTCGCCTGCTCGGCGACGGGCCGGTTTCGGCGGCCCCCTCGTCGCGCGGATGTGGATGCCGTACCCCCACACACGAGACCAGTCGAGTTCGGCAGCCGCACCTGGTTCGACAAGCAGAATGCAGTGCAGCCGGTCGAACGACCCGGCCTTTTGTCACCGCTTAAGTCAGCACGGACGGTTCTGTCCAGAGCCAAAGCCCGCTGCCGCGGGCAGGAGTTGCCGGGCCGCCTCGCTGACCAGGGTGTATAGAGCACCAGGCAGGCACAGCCGGTCCGGCACTGAGGGTGGCCCCGATGACAGCTCCGGTCGGGGCGGCAGCAGCGCTTCGATCAGCACCCGCAAGTTGTCCATGATCCACGGCCGATTCATTCCGCCACCCCAGGGGTTGAATCGCCGGACCGGTCACGCCCGACCGGCCGACCGCGCAAGGATTTTGTCACGGGCTTGACGGACACTCTATTCACTGAATTCCAATAAACCGACCAGGCGATTGATATCCATGAAATTGCAGATTCCCGCGCAAATAAATCGCAGAACCGCAGTCGCCGAACAGCGTCGGCCCCAGACGGTCCTGTGGACCGCCGCAGGTGCGGCGGTCCTCGGATTCCTCATCACCCTCGAGGTCGTCGCACGTCACTACGACACCCGGGGACCGATCACCAACCAGGTGCGAGAGGTCGTGTTCGCACCTGACTCGGGGCCGCGGCTGTACGCCGGTCTGGCTCTGACGATGGTGGTACTCACCTGGCGGCAACGGTTCATCGCGGCCGGTGCCGCAATGGGCATCGACCTCGCCTTCTGGCTGGTGCGGTGGCTGACCGATGCCAGGATGAACTTCGGCAACGGCGCAGTCTGGGTGGTCCTGGGCTGTGCGGTCATCGCCGTCACACGCCGCACCGGCCAGGAACGAATCCTGCTGCTGAAGGGCACCGGGCTGGGACTCCTGCTGGTGGCAGGCCACAAGGCCGGAGACGCCTGGCTGCTGATCACGTCCAAGACGCGCCCTGCCGTGCTCGACCAGTACGTGGCGACCGCCGACCACGCGCTCGGCGACCCGTCGTGGCTGGTAGGTCGGATGGTCCAGGCCACTGACCCGGTCAGCACCCACGTTCTGGGCGCCGTCTATGGACAACTCCCGCTGGCGGCGGCCCTCGTCGGGCTCTACCAACTGCGCAACGTGGCGGTCGAGCGCCGCTTCCCGGGCCACCACCTGGTGCGCACCTTCCTGGTCATCGGCCTGATCGGGCCCGCCTTCTACATGATCTTCCCGGTGGTCGGGCCGGTCTTCGCCTACGGTGCCGACGGCGGGCAGTGGGCGGTGGCCGACCTCTGGCCGAACACACCGCCGTCGATCACGTCCCCGCACCCGATCCAGTTCGACGGGATCACCCCGCGCAACTGCATGCCCAGCCTGCACACAGCGTGGGCCACCGCGCTCTTCATCCATTCCCGCAAGGGCTCGCGGCTCATGCGGTTCGCCGGAGCCTTCTGGCTGGTCGCCACGCTCACGGCCACGCTGGGATTCGGCTACCACTACGGCGTGGACCTCGTAGCCGGCGTGGTGTTCGTACTCACGGTCGAGGCGGCGATGCGCTCGTTCGACCGCGGCTGGGACCGGTCGGGAATCCGGCTGGTCACCTACGGCGCGACGGTATTCGCCGTGCTCCTGCTGTCGTACCGCTTTTTGTCGGTGGAGATGGCCGGACGCCCGTGGCTGTGCGGACCCCTGCTCATTTTGGCGATGGCCTCAGTCATCTACGGCTATGCCCGGACCACCAGGTCGTGGGAGCCCAAGCCCGCATCCGCACAGCAGCGGGAACCGGAACTCCAACCAGTGTGACCGCAGGACCTTGTCACGAAGACTGGTCACCGGAATATCCAGGACGTTGCCGTCGGCGTCGACGGCCCGCCCTAGGTACCGGATCTTCCCGTTGATCTTGATGAGGACCTCGTCGGGGTGCCACGTGTCGCCCGGCTTGGGCCGGAGCACCCGGACCGAGCCCACAACTTTGCCCCCCGTCACCGGCGACGACCAACCCGGTGACCATGACAGTCAGACCACTCTCAGCCCAAGTGGGCAACGCCGTCCGGCGGAGCTTTCCCCGGCACGAGGCCCTGTGCCGCTTCCGACGCCTGATCCTCAGCCGGGTTGCTTGGCCATGACAACCAAACCCGGTCCGCTTTGCTCATCCGCAGGGAGCCGAAGTTCGGCGACCGGGCGCAGTCCAGCCTGCTCGATCAGGTCCACGAGTTGTTCCGGCCGCCATTTGTGTGTCGTCCAACGAACGGGCACACCTCCGTAGGCCTCGGTGCGCACCGCGTCTTCGTCGCCGACGTGTGTTGCGATGATGAAGTGTCCGCCTGGCTTCAACGCGCGCGCGAACATGGCGAGAACCTGAGGAAGGACGTCACGGGGGAGGTTGAACAGTGACCACCACCCGAGCACGCCGCCAAGGGACGCTTCACCAAGATCGAGGTCGGTGGCAGAGGCAACACTGAAGCGGCATTGCGGATGAAGACGGCGCGCGTTCTCGATCATCCGAGGAGAGAGATCCACCCCGGACACGTCGAGTCCGCGTTCGGCAAGGTAGGCAGTCACCGTTCCGGGTCCGCAGCCGACGTCAAGGACGGGCCCGAGCTCGCTCACGGTGTCAGCGAAGGCATCGATTGCTGCCTTGAGCCATGGATGACCACGGACGTCACCCACTCCCGTCGTCACCACCATGTGGGCGTAGTTGTCGGCCACCCGGTCGTAGGACTCACGGACCACGTCGAGGTCGGCTGGGCGGTCAATATGGTGTGCGCGCATCAGTCGAAAATAGCACTGAGGGGCCTCGCGTTTTCCGGACAACAGATTTAAGGTTTTTCTACGCCGCCAGCTCTACGTTCTGGTGCTCATCCTCGGCTTCTTGAGGAGTCCTGTAGCCGAGCGCACTGTGCAGTCTTCGGTGATTATAGAACCCTTCTATGTATTTGACAACCTGAGTGCGTGCCTTGGCTCTGTCGATGAACTCGTAACGGCTCAGCCACTCGTTCTTCAGGGCTCCGAAGAATGATTCGGCCATAGCGTTGTCCCAACAGACTCCGGTACGTCCGACCGATTGCCGCATCCCCAGGGCTTCAAGCTTCTCTGCGAATGCTAGAGAAGTGTAGTTCGAGCCCCGGTCGGAGTGGAATATCGCCTCCTTTTTGATGCGTGAGTTGATTTTTGCCATGTCGATCGCGGACTCGATCAGTGAAGTCTTGAAGTGGTCGGCCATCGACCATCCGACGACTTTCTTAGTACAACAGTCGATGAAGGTCGCCAGATAAAGAAATCCCTCCCAGGTGGGGATGTAGGTTATGTCGCCGACGAATTTCATTCCCGGGGCGTCCGCGGTGAAGTTACGGCTGACCAGATCGGGGATCCGGTGGTGGCGGTCCGGATCGGTGGTTACCGGAGGCGGGGCTGGCAGGCCTGAAGTCCGCGTTCCCGCATCAGCTGGCGGACGAGTTCGGGGCTGACGTGTTCGCCTGAGCGTTCCAGTACGGCGTGGATTCTGCGGTATCCGTACGTTTCGTGGTTCACCCGGAAAATCTCCACGATCATCAGCTTCAGCCTTTCCCTGCGCTCCCTGGTTGCGGAAGTCGGGCGGTTTCGCCAGTCGTAGAATCCGGAGCGTGAGATCTCCAGCCATCGGCACATGTCGATGACCGCGTGGTTCGCCTTCTCCGTGTCGATGAGCTCGTATTTATCCGTTACCGAGTCTCGGCCGCGAAGAAGGATGCGGCTTTTTTTAGGAACGCGTTTTCCTCACGCAGTTTGCGGTTCTCGCGTTCCAGCTCCGCTTCCCTACCGCTTTTCTCCGTGTACGGAATGGAATTTGGGCCGACAGTTTTCCGTTTACGGTCCTTCACCCAGTTCGACAGGGTGGAGTCGTTGATGCCGAGTTCCATGGCGACGTGGGAGACCGGGCGCGGTCCGTCGAGCACCATGCGGACGGCCTCGTCTTTGAACTCTCGCGAGTACGGCTTGTTGTGGGCCATCTTCCTCTTCCTTTCCGGAGTTCCCCAAGCGTAGTTGGGGTTGCTGTCCGGAAAGTTCGAGGCACCTCACTCCAAGTGGTTGGCCTTCGGCAGTCAGGGGACGCTGACCAGCCGGGATCCCGAGCAGCAGGAGAAGGCGGTCAAGTTTTTGGACCTGGTCGCCAACTCGGTCATCTTCTCCACAGCGGTGGACCTCACCGAGGTGGTGCGGCAGCTGAAGTCCGAGGGCTGGGAGGTGGACTCCGCCGATCTGGCGGTGATCAGCCCATACCGGTACGAGCAGATCCGTCGTTTCGGCGACTACAACGCCGATGGTCTGCACATCCCGCCCGTCCCGTTCGACCCCAGCCTCGATCCCGCCCCGCCTCCCTGACCTCACCCCGAATCTCACGGAGCGTGAAGAACGAACAGGCACGTGGGGATACCACGCCGGTGTACCAGCACCCGGTCGGGACGCTGGTACACCGGCATGCCTCGTCCGTCGGGCACCACGAACGCGAGCCGGGGCCGCATGTTCGTCGTGTTCGAACGGATGTCGTGCGAGCTACATCCCCGTGAACACCGCCGACAGGCCGAGTAGCCCCATCCACAGGCCCAGCGCCATGGGGACGGCGCAGACCCACAGCACGAAGGGGCCGTCCGACGCCGGGCTCCGCTCCGTCCGGCGAGCGCGTTGCGCCACGGTGGCGCAGGGCACCGCGAACAGAGCGGCCACCAGCCACGAGAAGCCCACGTATTCCCACTGCCTGCGGATCAGGAGCGCCACACCCACCGAGCCGAACACCGTCATGAATGCCCAGAACACGTCGTTCCTGCGAAGCCGGGGGTGGCTACGGGGCAGGGTGCCCGGGGTTCTCCTCCTGCGCCGGCTGTCGATCGCGGTTGCGGCCGCGACGAACACCCACACGACGGCGGCGAGTCCAAGCAGCCCCTGGGACACACCGGTGATGAAGCCCGTGAGCGTCATGGGATCCCTCCTTTGTGGCGGGGCGCTGTCAGAAGGAACATCCCCAGACCACCCCCGAAACGCCGCTGACGTAGCCGAAGATGGCGACGGTGAGCTTCCACCGTTCGGTCGCGTTGCCGGCCTGGACGATGAGTTTGGCTCCGCGGAACACACCACCGAACTTGGCCGCCTTGGTGATCAGCAGCCCGTTGCCGGCGATGAAGGCTCCGATGGCACCGACGCATCGGGTGATCTTCCAGGCGGTGCGCCAGCTGCTGGAGAAGGGGTTCCACCAGGGGTCGGCGACGACGGGGAACGCGGTGTTCTGGTCGAAGTCGACGGTCTGGACGAGGGTGGTGCCGTCGACGCTGTAGCGGGTGGGCACGGGTTTGCCGTTGGCGTCCTTGGCCCAGGGGGTGAACGCGGCGCCGAGCGGGGCGGCGTCCTGGCCGGTGCCGGAGTACAGCGCGACGGATCCGTCCTCGGCGGTCTTGAGGACTGCTCCGGCCGGCACGCTCATCGAGGTCTTGTAGCCGTGGGGCGCGGAATTGTTCCTGATGATCTGGAGGGTTCGGACGCTGCTGTCCACGGCGGGTTGGACAACGGTGTCTACGGACCCGTTGGGGTTGGTGTAGACGACGTAACCGCCGATGTTGACGCCGTCGGCCGTCGTGCCCGGGTCGGGGTTGGCGAGGCCGAGTGTCGTGGTGGGGTCACCGTCACCGGTCGCCTCGACGGGGTTGGCCGCCTTGTACGGGATGCCGACGGTGACGCCGGCGTTGACGGTGGGCGCGCCGGTGGGGTTGCCTTCGGCGTCCACCGTCGGCGGGGTGGTGTAGGCAATGGCCGCGCGGGTGGTGTCGCTGTTGGTGGCGGCGGTCACGTCGGCGGCTTCCAGTGCCGTGGTGACCGTGGCGAGGGTCTTCTCCGGCGCGGTCAGCTGCCAAGTGGTGTCGACGGCGAAGGTGGCGCTGGGGGACCAGCCGTTGGCCCAGTGGGTGCCGTCGAAGGTGGTGGCGCGGAAGGTATAGGTGCGCCCCTCGGTCAGTTTCCCGGCCGGAACCTGGGCCTGCGCGGTGCCGCCAGCGGGGACGAACGGCGTGGTCAGTGTCGCGGCGACCTGGCCGGTCGCCTGGTCGGTGACCTCGATGGTGCCCTGGACCTGGTCGTCGCCGCCGTTGGAGTCGGCCGCGGTGAAGCGCAGTACCGGGGTGGTGGTGTCGGTCTTGAACACCCCGCCGCGGCTGGTGAACAGCGGACCCGCCTGCAGGTTCGCGCCGTTCTTCGGCCGGTAGTTGTAAGTCACCGTCAGGGTGGGCACCTTGGCGCTGTCGGTGTACTCCGAGGAGTAGAACCGCTTCCACGCGTACGTGTCGTTCTCGTCGCTCGCCTTCAGCGCGATCGACCCGGTGGTGGCCTTGGCGCTGGACCAGGTCTGTACGAGCTTGGTCAGGTCCGCTTCCACGCGGCCGGCGGTGTTGCACGCGCCGGACTTCGTGGCGGTCGAGACGGCGACCTTCTCCGTCAGGGCGGGCTGGTTGGTCCACCGGGAGTTCTTGTCAGCGGCGCCCGCCGCCCAGACCTCCCAGCCGCGCTGCTCGCAGGACCAGGAGTGGTGGTTGAACAGCGACAGCGTCGCCTTGGACACCAGGGCGTCGGCGAACCCGTTGGTGTCGAACGTCATGAACGAGCGTGCGGTGCGCTTGACCTTCGAGGATCCGGTGCCCTCGTAGTCGCCGGGCCAGCCGAGTTTCAGCTCGGTGTTGCCGGACTGGTCGGTGGCGTCGCCGCCCTGGACGAACGCGTCGAAGAGCACACTCAGGCTGGTGGTCGACGGGTCCACCATGACCGGGTACCGGGTCGCCGGGTCCGCCAGCCAGCCGGCGTCCGGGGTCAGGCGCAGCTCAACGCTGTCACCGACCTGCGTCACGGTCATCGGCACCCGCTTGGTGCGGGTGCGTTCCCCGGAGTTGGGGTCGACGCTCGCGTCCCACATCAGTGGCGCGGGCATGGTGGCCACCGTAGCCCCGGATTCGCGGGAGACGAAGTCGACCGACTGGTCCGGCCGCTGCACCGCCTGGACGCCGGGCAGTTCCAGGGGCAGCACGACCGGTGCGCCGGCCGCGCCGACCTGCGCGGGCGTGGTGTTCAGTCGCAGGTACTGCTCGAACCCGGTCCGGGTGGCATCAACGACCAGATCCGCGCCGGGGACCGCGTTCGGATAGGTGGCCCGGGTGCCGTCCAGGACGGGCTTGGGCAGGCCGCCCTTCCACTGCACCTTGATGGTGCGGTCGCCCTTGCCGAGGGTGACCAGGTCCCGCGCGTGGCTGACCGGGGCATCGGCGGCGGCCTTGGCGGACGCGGCGGGGGTGCCGCCCGGGGCGCCGAGCACCAGGGCGTCGGGGACCGCCTTCGCGGCGACGGTCCCGTCCGGCTGCTGCTGGAGGGTGGCGTCGACGGGCACCCACACGCCGTTCTTGATGGTCCGGATCGGGCCCGCGGCCTGTTCGGTGGTCAGGGTCCCGTCGGGGTTCGCCCACGTGGTGTCCGTGGGTGTGCGCAGGTCCAAGACCTCGACGCGCCGGTTTCCGGCGCGGGCGGCGGCCAGCGCCGCCTCGGGGCTTGCGGCCTCGGTGATCACCGGCCTGCCGGCCGCTGATACCGCGGCCGCTGGACCGTCGCCTTCGCCGACCGGACCAGCCGTTGCCGGGGACATCGTCGCCACCAGCGCGCCGGCGACGAGTACCGCCGTGGAGGCAACGGCTATGCGCCGCGACATGTGCGACGAAACGTCTACGCGCATGTCAAACGTCTTTCTTGTATATTTTTTGTAAAATAATGAGAAGGCTAACACAAGGGACATTCGTGTTAAACGAGATGGTTTCCTGGAGTGTGAGCTGCTTGCGGAGTGTCGACGTCTTTCTTGCCCCACTCGTCGGCCACCGGGAACGCGGCAGCCGCCAACCCGACCCCGAACGCGCCCCGGGGCTACGCGCCCACCAGCGCTACGACCGGCCGTACCGTCCTCGCCGTCCGCCTGCCCGGGAGTACCTCGGTCGCATGGCGAGCGGGGGCGGGCTCTCGGCACTGGCGCGGGATCCGGAGTTAGCGACTTCCCTTGGTCGGACATCTAACCTGTGGGCCCCGGCGGTGAAGCGACACGAACGATCGTTCGCGTTACAGCGCCTGTGCTCGTATGTCAGCACAGGTGGCGGGTGTAACGCAACCCGTGTCCACGCCAGTGTCACGCCACCGGGCCTTCGCGTTACGTTGGCGGGCATAAGGATTGGTGTCGAGCGGGTCAGTCCTCGCGATCAACACCCAGAGGCGCAGGCCGACGCGCTCGCGGCGACTGGTTACTACCGGGACCCCATTTTGGGCGGGCTGTGAGCGTGACCAGCGCCGAACCCCATTCGACTCCAGCCTCGGCCCCGCCCCAGTGCCCTGACCCCGCGCTGAATCTCACAGAACGTGAGGAACGAACAGGCCCGTGGGGTTACGAGGTGTTACGGCCGGAGGCCCCCCCCGGGGGTGCCTCTATGTCTTTCGTCAAGGCCACGCCGCCAGTTTTGTGATGGTTTCTGATGGTCATGTGGTCATGCTGCGAGGGCGACGGTGGGACGCCGGGATTCGTAGAAGGTGCCGTCGCGGAGCA
>NZ_JBXAWK010000106.1:0-9807 GCF_057291755.1 Kitasatospora sp. UYEF31 | reverse complement strand
GCGGGCCCAGTTGATCGTCACACATCACAAGCTCGCGCGGCTCTTGTCGTTGGCGCAGGAAAACGCCTCAACCGTTATTCAGACCCAGGTCGTTAGGACTTCCCGCCGGCCAGCAGCTTCGCCGAGGCGGTCTTCGCCAGCTCCGTCAGCGTCACCTTGTCGGCGGAACGCTGGGCGCCGTAGGGCGTGATCGACACCTTGATGATGAATTCGCCGGTCCGCACCGCGAAGACGACGGAGCCGACCTGGCTTTCCGTGTAGTAGGTCGCGGGAGTGCCGATGTCGGTGAGCTTCTCGCCCTTCCGCTTCACGGTCTCCTCGTCGATCACCCCCTCCGGGGTCTGCCCGGGGAGGACCGGCAGCTGGAGCCGGGAGGTGTACAGCACCTGCTTGCCGTCCGCGTCGTTGTAGCGGCAGGTGAACGGCAGCGAGTCCGGTTTGGCCTGCACCGTCGGGATTTTGAGCGCGGCCTGCACGTCGGCGGCGGCCACCACGTCGCACACTCCGATGTTGCCGCCGGGGCCGCCCGGCTTCTTCGAGGCGGCTGTGGACGCGGCGGCGGACGCCGACGGCGTCCCGGCCTGCGTGGCGGACGGGGCGGCGGAGACGGCCGCAGCGGGTGCGGCGGGTGCGGCGGACGGGGACTTGGCGTCCGCCTTGTCCTTTGCCTTGTCGACCAGACCGCAGCCGGACGACAGCATGGCTGCGCCGAGCACCGTGGCGGTGACTGCGGCGGTGCCGAATCGGCGACCTCGGATCTTCATACGACTCCCCGTGCCGGTTGTGCGGCAGGGACCGGGGACCGCGGGGTGGCTGGGACAGCGGTACGCCCGGCTGGTCCGCCGCGGCTGTTGTGCCTCGGGAGACTAGCCGGGCGGGCCCGCCGGTTCCGCGCCGGGACCCTTGCCGACCTGATCGTTATGTCGGACTGACGTGCGATCAGTACGCCGTTACGCGGGCGACGCGGCCTCTGCGACTGCCTGTCGGCGCCTGGCCACCCTCCACAGCACCTCAATGACCGCGGAGGCCACCGCGGCGATGCCCACGGCGGTCCACGGCATCTGCGTGCCGACCAGTTTGAGTTCGAAGAAGTCCTGGAACCCCGGCACGGCCATCACGGTCGCGAACCCGGCGACCATGGCCCCCACCAGGGCGACCCGTCCCCAGGTGTAGGGCCGGGCGATGATCACCAGGACCCACAGGGCCGTCAGGAACAGGGTGAGCGTGGCGATCGAGGTCTCGGCGCTGCGGGTGGCCTCGGTTGCCCCGTAGTGGTGCCGGGCCAGCAGGTAGGCGGTGAAGCAGGCGACACCGGCGACCGCGCCGGCGGGGGCCGCGGTGCGCAGCACCCGGTTGACGAACCCGGTCCTGGCCCGTTCCCTGTTGGGCGCGAGGGCGAGGAAGAACGCCGGGACGCCGATGGTCAGGGCATTGAGCAACGTCGTGTGGCGGGGCAGGAACGGGTAGGGCACGTTGGCGATCACGACGGCGATGGCCAGGAGTACCGCGTACGCCGTCTTCGTCAGGAACAGGTTGGAGACCCGTTCGATGTTGCCGATCACCCGGCGGCCTTCGCCGACGACGGAGGGCAGCGACGCGAAGGAATTGTTGAGCAGCACGATCTGGGCGACGCCGCGGGCGGCTTCGGATCCGGATCCCATGGCCACGCCGATGTCCGCGTCCTTGAGGGCCAGGACGTCGTTGACGCCGTCGCCGGTCATGGCGACCGTGTGGCCGCGGGACTGCAACGCGCCGACCATGTCGCGCTTCTGCTGGGGTGTCACCCGTCCGAAGACGGAGTTCTTTTCGAGGATGTCGGCGAGTTCCTCCCGGTCCGCCGGGAGTGTCCGGGCGTCCACCGGGTGGTCGGCGCCGGGGATGCCGAGTTTGGCGGCCACCGCGCCGACGGAGACCGCGTTGTCGCCGGAGATGACCTTGGTGGCCACACCCTGTTCGGCGAAGTAGGCCAGGGTTTCGGCGGCGTCCGCGCGCAGTCGCTGTTCGAGGACGACCAGGGCGGCGGGGCGGGCGGTCCACGGGTCGTACTTCCGCGTGAGGTCCTCGACCGGTTCGGCCGTGCGGACGAGCAGGAGTACGCGCAGTCCCTGCGAACCGAGCTCTTCGGCCGCGTCCAGCAGAGCCTTGTCCGCACTGAGGACTTCAGGCGCGCCGACCAGCCAGGAGGCCCGTACGCCGTCGGGCTGGACGAAGGTGGCACCGCTGTATTTGCGGGCCGACGAGAACGGGATGGTCGCGTCCGTGCGCCAGCCCTGCGGCACGGGGCACTGGTCGATGATCGCCTGCAGGCTCGCGTTGGGGCGCGGTTCGGTGGTGCCCAGGGCTCCCAGGGCCGCGTCGACGAGTTCCCCGTCCTCCGGCGCACCGTCGAGGCAGCGGACCTCGATGACGTTCATACCGCCCTCGGTGAGGGTTCCGGTCTTGTCGAGGCAGACCACGTCGACGCGGGCCAGACCTTCGATCGCGGGCAGTTCCTGCACGAGGCAGTCTCGACGGCCGAGCCGGAGCACGCCGACGGCGAAGGCCAGGGAGGTGAGCAGGACCAAGCCCTCGGGCACCATCGGGACGACACCGGCGACCATGCGGCGGATCGCTTCGGGGACGTCGTCCTCGTTGAGCCGGTACTGACTGATGATCAGCGCGGCACCGGCCGGGACGAGCACCCAGGTCACGTACTTGAGGATCTGGCTGATGCCGCCGCGCAGTTCGGAGGACACCAGGGTGAAACGGGACGCCTCTTCGACGATCTGCGCCGCGTACGCCTCCCGGCCGACCCGGGTCGCGGCGAACGCGCCGTTCCCGGCGACGACAAAGCTGCCGGACATGATCTGGTCGCCGGACTTCTTCAGCACCGGGTCGGCTTCGCCGGTGAGCAGCGATTCGTCGACTTCGAGGCCTTCAGCCTCCAGGACGACGCCGTCGACCACGGCCTTTTCACCGGCGCCGAGTTCGATGACGTCGTCGAGGACGATGTCGCCGGAGCTGAGCGCTGCGGTGTGCCCGTCGCGGCGGACCCGGGGCCGGGCCTCACCGATGACGGCGAGCTTGTCCAGGGTCCGCTTGGCGCGGAGTTCCTGGACGATGCCGATGCCGGTGTTCGCGATGATCACGAAGCCGAACAGGCCGTCCTTGACCGGCCCGACGACCAGGATGATCACGAACAGGATGCCGACGATCGCGTTGAAGCGGGTGAAGACGTTGGTCTTGATGATGTCCGCGGTGGACCGGCTGGACCGGACCGGAACGTCGTTGACCACGCCGCGGGCCACCCGTTCGGCGACCTCCGCGGTCGTGAGGCCAGCGTTCCGGAGGCTTGGATCCCCTGGTCCGGCCGCGTTTTCTGACTCTGTTTGTCGTGACCCTGTCCGCACGGGGTCTGTACCCGCCGCCACCAGCTCGTCCATGTCGTACACCGTAGGTGAGCCGGGTGTCTGCGGTCACAGGCGGGTGAGCGTTGAGTCATGACATTTCATCGTTCGTGTCTTTTGTTGCATTCAAGGGCGCACGCGACGCCGTCGTCCCGTTCGGCGTCCAGTCCCAGCCGGAAGGCCGCTTCGTACGCGACGTCACCGATGAGCCACCGGGCCTGCCACTCACAGTCGGCCCGCGCGGCGACCAGGATGGGCACCCCCATCTGGACCCGGCCGCAGGACCGCCACAACCGGTCGGCGAAGCCGAGGATGCGGGCCGCGCGGTGCCCGTCACCGGTGTCGGCGGCCGTCCGGCCACCCGGCCACCGGACGATAGGCGTACGGACGCAGGCGGAAGTGGCGCCGGGCCGTCCGGCGCCGCCTCCCCCGCGTCACAGCGCGACGGTCACCGTACCGATGCCCAGTTCCTCGAGGGGGCCGCGGATCTTCGACGCGTCGCCGACCGCGACGACCACCAGGTGCGCGGGGTCGAACTCGTCGACAACCGTGCGGGCGGCCTCCTTGGTGGTGGTCGCCGCCAGCGCGGTGTAGAGGCCGGGCAGGTAGTCGTCGGGCAGCCGGTCGGCCACGACCTCGGCGACGGCGTCGCACACGGCGCGCGCGGTCTGGAACTCCAACGGGGCGACGCCCACCAGGTTCTGCACTGCGGCGTCGCGTTCGGCGTCCGTCAGCCCTTCGACCGCGAGGGTGCGCAGGACCTCGAACAGGTCCGCCACCGCCGGGCCCGTCACGTCGGTCTCCACCGATCCGCTGATGGCGAACAGCGCGCCGGACCGTAGGGTCTGGCCCATCGCCCTGATCCCGTAGGTGTATCCCTTCTCCTCGCGCAGCACCCGGTCCAGACGGGACGTCAGGGTGCCGCCCAGGCAGTAGGTGCCGACGGTGAGCGGGGCCCAGACCGGGGCGTGCCGGTCGGGTCCGGGGCGTCCGGCCAGGAGCTGGGTCTGCACGCTCCCTGGGCGGTCGACGATGATCACGCGGGCGTGGTCGTCGGCGATGTCGCGGGTCGCCACTGACGCGGCGCCCGGGGTTCCGGACCAACGTCCGAGCGTACGGTTGAGTGCCCCGTCGAGGTCCACGCCGTCGAAGTCGCCGACGACGACCAGGGTGGCGGTGGCCGGGCGCACATGTGCGGTGAAGAACTCCACCACCGCGGCCCGGGTGATGCCGCGCACGGTCTCCGCGGTGCCCGCGCGGGGCCGGGAGACCCGCAGCGCGGCGTCGAACAGGGAGCCGTACAGCGCGAACGCCGCCCGACGCCCGGGGCTCGCGAGTTCGTGGGTGATCTCGTCGAGCCGCTGGCGGACCAGGCGGTCGACCTCCTCGGCGGGGAACGCCGGGACACGGACCGCGTCGGCGACCAGCCCGAGCGCCTGTTCGAGGCGGGAGACCGGGACGTCCAAGGACAGTTGCACGCCGCCGTGGTCGGCCCCGACGTCGAGGGTGGCCCCGCAGCGTTCCAGTTCGAATGCGTACGTCTCCGCGTCCATGGTGTCCGTGCCCTCGGTGAAGGCTCGGGCCATGATCGTGGCGACGCCGTCCAGGCCGCGCGGCTCGGCGTCCAGCGGGCTGTCGAGCAGCAGTTCGCATGCGGCGACCTGCTGCCCGGGGCGGTTGATCCGCAGCACGCTGAGTCCGTTGGCCAGCGTGCCGCGCTCCGGGACCGGGAAGGTCCAGGTGCCCGGGGTGCCGGCGGCGGGACGCGGGTGCAGGGTCATCCCGGCCGCTGCGGATTCGGTCGTCTCGGTCATGCTGCTGCCTCGCTGTCCGCGCCTTCGGTCCCGGATTCGCTTCCGGCCCCGGCTTCGGTCTCGTCGTCGGTCTCATCGAGTTCGTACACCAGCACGGCCCGGTTGTCCGGCACGAACCGCTCCGCGGCGATCGCCTGGACTTCCGCCGCCGTGATGTCGAGCATCCGCTCGACGGCGGTGAAGGCCAGCTTCGGATCGCCGAACAGGACCGCGTAGCGGCACAGTTCGTCGGCCCGGCCGTCGACGGTGGAGAAGGAGTCCAGGCGGGCGCGTTCGATCTGCGCCTGGGCGCGCTCCAGCTCGGCGGCGGTGGGTCCTTCGGCCGCGAACCGGGCCAGCTCTTCGTTCACCGCGGCGTCGATGTCGTCGATCGAGGCGTGCCCCGAGGCTTTGACGTCGAGCAGGCCGAGGGACGGCGCGCCGGCCATCCGCATCATGCCGAACCCGGCGTACACCGCCAGTTCGTCCCGGCGGACCAGCCGGGTGTTCAGCCGCGAGCTCTCGCCCTCGCCGAAGATGGTCATCGCCAGGTCCGCGGCGTCGGCGGCCCGGGTGCCGTCGGCGGGCAGCCGGTAGGCGGCCATGAGCGACCGCGACGGCACCTCTTCGCGCACGGTCTCCCGCACTTCGCCGCCCATCAGCGGCGGCAGCGCGCCGTCCCTGGGGACCGGCTTCCCGTCATGCGCGGGGATGGTGCCGAAGTACTTCCCGATCCACGCCAGGGTCTGGGCCGGGTCGATGTCGCCGACGACGCTGAGCACCGCGTTGTCGGGCGCGTAGTACGTCCGGAAGAACGCGCGGGCGTCCTCCAGCGTGGTGGCGTCCAGGTCGGCCATCGAACCGATGGGCATGTGGTGGTACGGATGACCGGCCGGGTAGGCCATCGCGACGAGCCGTTCCCAGGCCGTGCCGTACGGAACGTTGTCGTAGCGCTGGCGGCGCTCGTTCTTGACCACGTCGCGCTGGTTTTCGAGGCTCTCCTCGCTGAGCGCTTCGAGCAGGCCGCCCATGCGGTCCGCCTCCAGCCACAGGGCGAGCTCGGTCTGATGGGCCGGCATGGTCTCGAAGTAATTCGTACGTTCGAAACTGGTCGTGCCGTTGAGCGAGCCACCGGCCGACTGGATGAACTCGAAGTGCTCGTTGCCCTTGACCTGCGTCGAGCCCTGGAACATCAGGTGCTCGAACAGATGGGCAAGACCGGTGCGCCCGGCGACTTCGTGCCGGGAGCCGACGTCGTACCACAGACACACCGCGGCGACCGGGTCCACGTGGTCCTCTGAGAGCACCACCCGCAGTCCGTTGGCCAGAGTGTGCTCGGTCGCGGTGAAGGTTCCGCCCACCGTAGGAGCCATGCGTACGGTCCGTCCTCTCGCTGTCTGTTGCCGGGCTCCAGGAACCGCGGAGGACGCCACCCGGAAAGCTGCGGCCTCCGGCCGCGCTCCCCCGCTTCGCTCGGTCGCCCTTATGACGGTGGGGACCGGGACCTCCCGGGCCCGGCCCCCACCCTACGGCTCAGAACGGACCTGCCGGCGCTGGCCTCCGCATCATCACCGACGGGCCCTTCACTGCTGGTAGCCCTCGACCTCCGCGGCCGGACGGGTGGCCGCGGACGCCGGGTCCTGGCCGGCCTCGCGCCGCGCCTGACGCTGCCGCAGGAGGTCCCAGGCCTGGTCCAGCTGCACCTCCAGGGCCCGCAGCCTGGCCTGTTCCTCCGCTGTGGAGACTTCACCCCGTTGTGCCTGGTCGCGCAGGTCGTGCTCGGCGGTCACCAGGTCGTGGATGTCCTTGAGGATCTGCTTGTCGTCCATGCTGTATCCCTGCCTTGTCCTAGTCCGGGTCCGACGGCCCTTCATTCCCCCGTACGGATAAGGCCAACCGCCCCGGGCCCGGGTCGCTGCACCCGTGTGTCGTACCGACACGCCACAATGACCCTTGCCCTGTATCAAGCAAGAAGGAGCCGTCACTCCAATGGCCCGCGCTACGAAGACGCCACCGCCGGACGATTTCGAAGAGAAGATCCTCGACGTCGACGTCGTCGACGAGATGCAGGGCTCATTCCTTGAGTACGCGTACTCCGTCATCTACTCCCGGGCGCTGCCCGACGCGCGGGACGGGCTGAAGCCCGTCCACCGGCGCATCCTGTACCAGGCCAACGAGATGGGCCTGCGCCCCGACCGGCCGTTCGTCAAGTGCGCGCGCGTCGTCGGCGAGGTGATGGGCAAGCTGCACCCGCACGGTGACACCGCGATCTACGATTCACTCGTACGGATGGCACAGCCGTTCTCCATGCGGCTCCCGCTGGTCGACGGGCACGGCAACTTCGGGTCGCTCGGCAACGACGATCCGCCGGCCGCGATGCGTTACACCGAGTCGCGGCTGTCCCCCGCCGCGATGCTCATGGTGGAGTCGATCGACGAGGACACCGTCGACTTCAGCCCGAACTACGACGGCCAGGAGACCGAGCCCGGCGTCCTGCCGTCGGCCTATCCGAACCTGCTGGTCAACGGGGCCACCGGGATCGCGGTGGGCATGGCCACCAACATGGCCCCGCACAACCTGGTCGAAGTCGTCTCCGCCGCCCGGCACCTGATCCGGCACCCGGAGGCGACACTCGCCGACCTGATGAAGTTCATCCCCGGGCCCGACCTGCCCACCGGTGGCCGGATCGTCGGGCTGAACGGCATCAGGGACGCGTACGAAGCGGGGCGCGGCACCTTCAAGATCCGCGCGACCGCGACGGTGGAGAGCGTCACCCCGCGCCGCAAGGGCATCATCGTCACCGAACTGCCGTACAACGTCGGCCCGGAGAAGGTGATCGCGAAGGTCAAGGAGCTCGTCCAGTCCAAGAAGGTCCAGGGCATCGCGGACCTCAAGGACCTCACCGACCGCTCGCACGGTCTGCGCCTGGTCATCGAGATCAAGAACGGCTTCAACCCCGAGGCGATCCTCGAGCAGCTCTACAAACTGACGCCGTTGGAGGAGACCTTCGGCATCAACAACGTCGCGCTCGTCGACGGCCAGCCGCTGACGCTGGGCCTGAAGGAACTCCTCGAGGTCTACCTCGACCACCGGTTCGACGTCGTGCGCCGCCGCACCACCTTCCGCCGCCGCAAGCGGCAGGACCGCCTGCACCTGGTCGACGGCCTGCTGACCGCGCTCATCGACATCGACCGGGTCATCCGGATCGTGCGCGAGTCGGAGAACGCCGCGGCGGCGAAGGAGTCCCTCAAGGAGACCTTCGAGCTGTCGGAGATCCAGGCGCAGTACATTCTGGACACCCCGCTGCGCCGGCTCACCCGGTTCGACCGGGTCGAGCTGGAGGCCGAACAGGAGAGGCTGGGCACCGAGATCGAGGAGCTCACCGCGGTCCTGGAGGACGACAAGCTGCTCAGGAAGATCGTCTCCGACGAGCTCGCGGTGGTGTCCAAGAAGCACGGCACCCCCCGCCGCACGGTGCTGCTCGAATCAGCCGGCTCCCCCGCCGCAGCGGTCCCACTTGAAGTCGAGGACACCCCGTGCCGGGTTCTGCTGTCCTCCACCGGGCTGCTCGCCCGCACCGCCGTCGGGGGGCCCGAAGCCTCCCAGGACAAGAGCGGTGAGTCCCCGGGCCGGGCGAAACACGACACGGTCGTGTCCGCGGTGTCCACATCCGTGCGCAGCGAGCTGGGCGTGGTGACCTCAACCGGTCGGCTGCTCAAGCTCAACGTGGTCGACCTACCGGGCATGCCCACCACCTCCACCTCGCCCAACCTGGCCGGCGGAGCGCCGGTCTCGGAGTTCCTGACGCTGGAGACCGGCGAGACGGTGGTGTGCCTGTGCTCGCTCGCTGAGGACTCCCCCGGGCTGGCGCTCGGCACCGAGCAGGGTGTGGTCAAGCGGGTGACGACGGACTACCCCGCCAACAAGGACGAGTTCGAGGTCATCGGCCTCAAGGACGGCGACCGGGTGGTGGGCGGCGTCGAGCTGAAGACCGGCGAGGAGGACTTCGTCTTCATCACCGACGACGCACAACTCCTGCGTTTCCAGGCGGTGTTGGTGCGCCCGCAGGGGCGGCCGGCCGGTGGCATGGCAGGTATCAAGGTGGGCGACGGACGCAAGGTCATCTCGTTCACGGCCGTGGACCCCGCGGTTGACGCGGTGGTGGTGTCCGTCGCGGCGTTCAGCGGCGACGCCCTGTTCGGTTCGGAGAACGGCACGGCGAAGGTGACGCCGTTCGGCGACTACCCGCGCAAGGGCCGGGCCACCGGCGGAGTGCGCTGCCAGCGTTTCCTCAAGGGTGAGACGCGGCTGTCCCTGGCCTGGGCGGGCCCGGTCCCGGTCCACGCCGCGGACGACCGGGGCAACCCGGTGGACCTGCCGGCCCTCGACCCGCGCCGGGACGGCTCCGGCACGCCGCTGACCAAGACGGTGGAGATCGTGGCGGGTCCGGTCCTGGGCTGAAGGGCCTTCACGCCGAAAAACCTTCTCGTGCGGTGGACACCAGGCGTGTGACCACAAAGGCGGGGGGGGGGGGGGCCCGCCGGGGGGGGGGGGGGCCGGGGGGGGCCGCCCGCGGGGGGGGGGGGGGGGGGGGCCGCGCGGGCGCGGCGACGGGGGGGGGGGGGCGC
>NZ_JBXAWK010000105.1:0-10595 GCF_057291755.1 Kitasatospora sp. UYEF31 | reverse complement strand
GGTCCAGGTCGAAGCTGTACGGATCTTCCGTCAGCAGCAGCGGACTTACGACCTGACGGTCGAGGGCATCCACACGTACTATGTGCTGGCGGGGGCCACGCCGGTCCTGGTCCACAATTGCAATCTCTCGGCACGGGCGAGTGAAATTCATGCCGCCGAGCCGGATGAATTCGTTCGCAAGAACGTGAGCACGGTGGCTGTAATCAGGGCGGACACTCCGCATGGTCCGATCAACGTCGTTGCCGGATCTGGTGATGGCTTGACCCCCGCACAGATGTCCGCCATCGGTAAGGGTGAGATTGTCGCCGACAACATCCCAGGCACTCACGCGGAACAGAATGCCCTGCTCTTCATTAACGAAATGGGATGGACTCCCATTTCGGGAGGGACTTCTCGTAATGTCTGCCTGGGTAGGTGTGCTCCGCTCATCCGGGGCACTGGCGGTAAGATGATGGGTGAGGTGTACCCGGGAAGTGGTAAAACTACAACTCGCCAGAGGAGTTTTGAGTGGTAGTCGATGAGGCTGTTGCGGCGACCCTTCGGGGACAGTCGCAGGCTCAGGTTGCAACCTTCGTGGCTGGATGCGCCGAGCGGATGGCGCAGGTGTTCACGGGGCTGTGCGGAGTCGATCCCGCGCGGAATGGCGACTCCGATGTCGTTGTCCAGCTTCTGGAGAATCTTTGGGATCCTGAAATCCCGGCAGATTCGTTCCGTGCTTCGGTGGAGTCCCTGGAGGGTTTCCGGGAGCTTGAACCGTCTGACGAGGAGATCATCGACGTAGCAGGTATCTACTCCTTCTACGCGGTGCTGGCGATGAGGTACGCAGCCCTCTATCGATCCAGCGGCGACGTTGAAGATGCCCTCAAGTGTGCACATTCATGCCTGACGGCGATGGGGCAATTGGACCAGAACCTTTCAGATGCCGAACTCTTCGCCCAGGAGGCAGAATGTCAGCAACGCACAGCTTCCGCGCCCCCTTTGGATGCTTTGAGATCTGATTTGCTCCCGCAGCTGAGGCAAGGCGATCGAATCATTAGTCGCGAGCGTCTGCTGGCAATTCAGAGTCGATTTACGCACTGAGCTATACGGTAATTCAGGAGCCCCACCGAGGCGAATTCTCGGTGGGGCTCCTGCGCGTTGACGGCAGTAGTTGACGGCAACGTCAGCGGACAGGCGTTGCGAAAGGCGCCGGGTCGTCCCCGTCATCGGGCCGGTTGGTGGTCGCTGTGGGGCTGTGGAGTGTGCGGCCGAGGAGGTCGATGGCGTTGCGCTGGAGGCGGAGTCTGACGTGGGCGTAGACGGTGGCGGTGACGCCGATGTGGGCGTGGCCGAGGAGTTCTTTGATCACGACGAGTTCGACGCCTTGCTCCAGGAGGAGCGTGGCGGTGGAGTGCCGTAGGTCGTGGAAGCGAATCCGGCGGAGCCCTGCCCGGTCGAGGAGGGCGCGGAAGCTGCGATTGAGGTTCGCGGGATCGATCGGCCCTCCTGCCGGCGTGCTGAAGACGAGGCCGTTGTCCTTCCAGTCCTCCGCTGCCGCCTCTCGTTCTCCTTCCTGTACCTCACGGTGTTCCTTGAATGTGCGGATGCACTCGTTGGGGAGGGCGATGCGTCGTTCGGATGCGCAGGTCTTGGTCGGCAGGGCGGTGAGTCCGCCGGTCTGCGTGCGCTGGAGGGTGCGTCGGATGCTGGCAGTGCCTGTCTGGAGGTCGAGGTCCTCCCACTGGAGGCCGAGGAGTTCGCCCTTGCGGAGTCCGGTTCGGAGGGCGAGTTCGTAGAGCGCGAACAGGCGGTCAGTGCGGACAGCGGCGAGGAACTGGCGGGCTTCATCTGCCGTGAGCGGTTCGAACCGACGGGGGCGCGGCGTACCCGTGCGGACGTTGCGGGCGACATTGCGCGCGATCTCCTCCTCACGTACGGCGTGCTCCAGAGCGGACTTCAGCACGGAGTGGATGTACGCCAGCGTCAGCGGGGAGAGCCTCTTGGAGCAGCACGCCCCAGCGGCGCAGCATCGGGGCTGGTCGCGGTGGGCGTCGATGTTGCGGGTGCAGCACTGGCAGGTGGTGCGGAGCTGGTTGAGCCAGGTGCGGACGTCCTTGGCGGTGAGTTTGGCGAGCTTCTTCTTGCCCAGGCCGGGGATGAGGTACCGGTGGGCGCAGGTGGTGTAGCGGGTGTGGGTGTTCTCGCGGAGGTGGTGGACGGCAACGTTCTCCAGCCAGTACGTCAGGTACGCGCTGACGCTGCCCTGCGCGGACGGAACGGGGACGCCACGGTTGCTGGCAGCGATCTTCTCGGTGAGTTTGGACAGGGCTTCCGTGCGGGTGGTGCCGTAGACGCGGATGCGCTTGCGGGTGTTGCCTGGGGCGAGGACGTAGCCGGCGGCTTCCCAGCGTCCGTCTTTGCGCTGGTAGACGGTTCCGTCGCCGTTGGCGCGGACGCGGCGGGAGGGGACGGCTTCGCGGGGCGCGGTCATCAGGCGGCGGCTTCCTGGTCGAGGCGGGCGTGGATGAAGTCGGTGAGGGAGCGGGCGGGGATACGGCGGGCGCGGCCGAGGGTGATCGAGGCGAGCTTCCGGGTGCGGAGCAGGTCGTAGACAGCAGAGCGGCCGAGCTGGAGGCGTGCCATGACCTGGGGGACGGTCAGCAGTTCCTGCGACGCACTTGGCGCCAGGTGGGGCGCGGTGGGCTGGTCTGAGGTCATCAGCAGCCCTCTTCCGCTATGAACTGCCGTTCCAGTTCCCTGCGGTGCCAGACGTCGGCAGCGAGGAGTTCGGCGCCGGGGCTGTAACCCGATCCGTGGTAGGCCCAGTGGCCGACGACGAGGGTGGTCGTCGGGTCGAGGTCGGGGAGGCCGGCGTGGGCGCGGGCCTGTTCGGTGCGCCAGGCGCGGCGGGCGGCGCGCAGCGCGCCGAGGGTGACGGAGTAGCAGCGGGACTTGGTGGAGAAGTGGCCGCGGAAGCCGAGCATGTGTGCCCACTTCCAGAGCTTGAGGTCGGCGAACTCTGGCAGCTTGCCGAGATCCCAGCTGGTGCGGATCATCTGCCGAATGTGCCGGGCCACGGCGAGCCGGGGCAGGGGCCGGGTCTGTCCGGTGCCGTTGCAGGCGGTGCACGGGAGCGGGGTTCCGTGGGGCAGGAGCGTTGCGCCGCGTCCTTGGCAGGGGCGGCAGAACAGAGCGCGGTCGAGGGTGCCCGCGGTGTCTGCGGACTTGGCCACGTAGGCGGCAACTGCCTGATCTGTCAGTTCGTCGTCGGTGCCGAAGGCGGCGATCTCGCGTACGTCGAGCTGTTCTCCCCAGGCGAGTTCGCGTTCCCCGATCGCGTCCGATACCACCGTTACACGTACGCGGGCGGCAGCAGCCCGGATGGCGTCGGCGAGCAGGGCGACGGTGGCGGACGGCGGAGGGGGCTGGCTGTTGCCGTCCGGGCCGTCGAGGCGGATCACGGCGTGGAAGTGGACCAGGCCGCGCTTTTGGTACTCGGCGACCTTGGCGAAGGAGACCCGCAGCACGGCACGGGCGGCCTTCTGGGTCATGCCGAGCCGGGCGGCGATCTCACGGCGCAGGTAGATCGTGAAACGTGCCCACAGGGCGGAGGCATAGGCGTTGAAAAGGACCGCGCCCGCGTAGTCATATCTCGCCGGGTGCAGCGGCGTGCCGAGCAGCGCGTCCGTGTGTTCGTGGAGCTTGCCGCAGCGGCAGGGGCGAACGTCCCCGCCGGGAGTGGTGGGGCGGTTGTGGACGGGGCCGAATGAGGGTGCGGTGAGGGTGGCGAAGACACGGGGGTGGCTGCGGACGGTTTCGGGGACGGTCTTGCCGCCGGTCAGGCCGGCGCGGATGAGGTGGTAGGTGTCGGCGGCGTAGAGGCGGGAGCAGGCGGGGCAGCGGGAGGCGCGGCGGTTGCCGCATGCGGTGAGCAGGCTGCCCGTGGGCTCGTCGGACGTGGTGTAGGAGCGCAGTACCTCACCGGTCGTGGTGTCGACGGTAGCGCTCTGGCCGGTCAGGCGTACGGGTTCGGTGCAGCCGCCGAGGCGTTCGATCTGCTGCTGTGCGCGGTCGAAGTCGGGGCTGTTGACGAGGTGGAGCAGGTCCCGTACGGCGGGGCTTGCCACGTGGCGCAGGTCCAGGGTGACCATTCGGGGCGTGTCCCTTCTGTCGGGTGGGGCGGCCCCGAGCAGCAACCAGTCAGGCGAGGAGGCGTGTTGGTGCTGCTCGGGGCATGGCGAACCAGCCCGAGGGAGCGGGCGTGGGGTTGAGCGAGGGGGATGCGGCCGGTGAGGGCCGGGGCTCAGAGCTGAGCGAGTGCGGCAGTGGCCACCGGCAGGGCGACGCCCATGCGGGTCCCCAACTGGGCTGCTGTGATCGGCGCTTCGTACTCTGCGCGGTGGGTGTCCGCGATGCGCCGGGCCGCGTTCAGCAGGGCGGCCGGCAGCGCCGGGCCGGCGGCGGAGTGAGCCGTCTTGGTGATGGCGGCCGGAGCCGGGATGGGCTTCGGCTCTTCGACCGGCGAGGCGGCGGTGACCGGGACGGGGACCGTGGGTGCTGATTCGGGTGCGGATGCCTCGTCGGGCACCGGCTCGGAGAGAGGAGCGGCAATTTCCTCCGGGTGCGGGGCGGGGGCGATGGGTGTGTGGAACTGGGCGAGGAAGGCGGGGCCGACGTGGCCCCAGCCGAGGAGCAGGAGCGGGGCGACGGTGTCCAGGCAGGCCCGGCCGTAGCGTCCGGCCAGCAGTGGTTCGGCGGTGTTCAGGGCGAGGGTGAGCAGCCCGCACAGGTGCAGCAGCCGGGTACCGGCCATCAACTCCGCCTTGGGAACGCCGCGCAGGGCCAGGAATCGCAGGGCGACCAGGAGTCCGACAACGGACAGGTCCACCATCGGCGCGATCAGCGGGGCGATCGGGTGCGGAACACCGAGGCGCAGGGCGAGTGCCCAGACGTTGCCGAAGGAGAAGACGAAGGCCAGGGCCGCGATGACCGCCATGACCACGGTCACGGTGCGCCGGGTGAATCGCTCCTCCGCCATGATCTCAACCCCCTTTCTCGCGTGAGCTGTTCGGGATCACTTGGTGAGTGAGGGCACGGGTGTTGCCGTCCGGCTGGTCGAGCGGAGAAGGGCGCCCAGGCACAGATCCGGGTCGGCGGTCAGGTGCGAGGTCTCCTCGGCGACGCGGGCGGCGTCGGTGTCGGAGACGTAGGGGGTGCGGATGCGGGTGTAGCCGGGGCGGCCCTGCATCGCCATGACCGCGACGCCGACGTAGGTGGGGTCCTGCAAGGTGACCGGGCTGGCGTCGGGCCAGTTGCGGATGTCGTCACCGAGCGCGGCCACCGCGGCTTCCACTGTCTTCTGGGCGAAGGAGAGTCCGATGGGGCACACGTCGCGGATGAAGGTGGGGATGGCGTCGCCGGTGGTCTTCTGGCTGATCAGGATCACCAGGATGCCGACGCTGCGGCCCTTCTTGACCAGGTCCTCCACCAGCCGGGCGTTCTCCGCCGTCAGTGCGGCAAGGCGCTTGGTGGTGGCGTCGCTGCCCTTGTACTCGCGGAAGTACGTGTGCGCCTCATCGATGATCAGGACCGTGAGCGGCCACTCCGGAGAGGGGCCGATGTGCCATATGTTCTTCACGCCCAGCACGTCCCGGATGGTCGCAGAGCGCCGCTTGCGCAGCTCCACCAGGCGCTTGAACAGCGCGTTCGCCTCGTCCAGGTCGTCACCGCAGAACGCGAACATCCGCTTGACCAGGTCCGCGTAGTCGCCCTCCGAAGCCCGCGACACCTTCCCGTCCGCACCTGCGATCTGCACGGCGGCGGAGGGTGCGAAGTCGCAGACGAACTTGTTGACCGCCGAGGTCTTGCCCGCACCCGGGACGCCGGCCACGGTCACCCCGGGCACATTGGCCAGGGACACGGACACCCGGGCGGCGTACTCGTCCACGCCAAGCTCCCAGCGCGTCAGGTCGGCGAGTGGTCGGCCGGTGGGCCTGTGTGTGGTGGGCGTGGTCAGCGGGTCGGAGCGCACGCCACGAATCACCACCCTGCCGGGGCCGTCCGGCAGCACGGAGACCCGCGTGCACCGCCAGGCGTCCGCCAGGAACCGCGCCGACTTCTGGTACTCCTCCAAACCGACCTGTGGCAGCGTGCGAGCCCGGACGATCACCCCGAACTGGTCGGGCTTGACCTTGATCTTCGGAGTCAGCACCCGAGGCGCGGGGACAGCACCGTCCTTCTGCGCGGTGATCTGCGCCAACAGGGTCGGGGTCTTGTCGGTGACCGTCAGCCCGGCCATCCGCGCGAGGCGTACCCAGCCCCAGCGGACCCGGATGGCCTGCCGCATGCTGACCCGCGTGCCCCGGTCGGCGCGCAGGTAGCGCACCGCCGTCACCAGCAAGCACACACCGACCAGCACCGTAGCGATCGGCAGCGCGTACGACGCGTATCCCGTCACGGCTTCCATGTCAGGCCCCCTCTTCGCGTATCAGGTGGAACACGTGGGTCAGGTCGAGGCGGGACGCCTGCTCCAGGTTCAGGCCGAGCAGATCGAGCACGGCGGCTGAGACGGCGAAGGTGGCCTTGCCCTCGGTCCCAGGCAGGGGGCGGAGCGGGGACAACTCCCGCTCCGGCGTGCGGTGTTCGAAGCGGGTCACTGGGTTGCCTCCACTGTCACCAGCTCCAGGCGGGCGGCGCGGTAGGCGACGCCGTCGGAGAGCTGGCCGTTGAAGATCCGAGCCCATGGGGTCGCGAACAGCTCCACCGGCCGCACCATCGCACCCGGCTTGAGCCCGGCCGCAAGGCCGGTCTCCGGGACGGTGATCTTCAGGACCTCGGCGCGGCCGTCCTCCATGAGCATCACGGTCACCGTGTACAGCGACGCGCCGGTCTCCCTGTCGGTGGCGACCTCCCCGGTCTGCTGGTCCTTGATCTTCAGCGCCGGTTCGGTGCCCGCGATGCACACCGCTGACGGCAGCAGGGCAACACGGATACGAGTCATGGCCATGCCATCACACCCCTTGTTCGGTGGAGTCGCTTGATCGACTCGCCATGACCTTAGCGGTACGCCCGCTACACGCGCAACGGTCGATTCGTATCGCTACGCCGATACGTCTGGAACGCCGAGGACACCCGGGTGTGCCATGAGCGCCGACGCCGATACCCTCGTGCCATGAAGCTGCCCCTGGGAGAGGACCCCCGGCCGCCGTACGTCCAGGCCGCCGACGTCCTGCGCGCCGCCATCCACGACGGCGAGCTACGCCCAGGCGAACGCCTCCCCGCCGCGCGCGAGCTGCAACGACGCTTCGGCATCGCCAGCTCCACGGTCCAAAACGCCCTGCGACTCCTCAAGCGCGAGGGACTGATCTACTCCGTCCTTGGCCGAGGCAGCTACGTCCGCACGCAGGAGACGCCGGCCGAAGGGGAGCCGGAGGCCGCAGCGGAAAGCGAGGGAACCGATCCCGGCGAGTCCGATCCCGCGTACACCGGTCTCGGTGATCTCCAGCGCGGATGGCAGACCGCCACCAGCCCCGCTGACGATCCCCGCCCCCCGTACGTGCGGACCGCGGACACGCTCCGCAAGCAGATCCAGGACGGTCGGCTCGCACCAGGCGCCAAGCTGCCGTCCGCCCGCGAACTGCAAGAACAGTTCGGCATCGCCAACTCCACCGCACAGAACGCCCTGCGGGTCCTCAAGGAGGAGGGGCTGATCTACTCCGTGCAGGGCCGGGGCGTGTTCGTTCACCAGCTCAGCCCGCGCGACCAGTTCCTCAAGCGCTACCACGAGGGGTTGGAGGAGGCGACGGCCCAGCAACGGGCGGACGAGGAGGCCGTACGGCTCAGCGGCAAGAGCGACGACGAAGTGGCCGCCGAACTCGCCGCCGCCGAAGAACGGTTCACCAAGGCCAGCGCCGAGTTCGAAGCCGCCACCACCCACCGCGACGCCATGCGCGCCGTCATGGAGCAACGCAAGCGCCTCAGCGGCAACTACACACCCGAGGAGAACGCCGCCAAGGTCCAGCGCCTGCACGACCGGCTGAACGAAAGCAGACGCCGACGCTGAACCGGCCACACCCGGCGGAGCGGCAGGACACGCAGTACCGGGTGAGCTGTTCAGAGTTTCTTTACTTGATCAAGGCGGTCCGCTGGCGCGGCCCGCGCGCGCTCCGGCCCTGCGGGGCCGCCGCCCGCTCCTGTCTCCGCCCCGCTTGTCGGCGGCCCCGCCGGTCCGGGCGCGCAACAGCCAGCAGCGGGGATTGTTCTGGGGGCTCTGCCCCAGGCCCCGGCCCTCTCTCCGAGGGGCGGGAGGCCCGAGTACGGGTGCGGGTCCGTCGTGGTGAGTGGTCGCGGGGCGCGGGAGGGGTCCCTCGTCGCCCGGTCACCGGAGGCGTACCAGGGTTCTCCGGGGGCCGCCAAGGCCAAGCGCAAGCGTCACCCGGTGAGCCTTGGCGGCCCCCGGAGAACCCTGGTACGGCGAAGCTGCCCGACCGACGAGGGACCCCTACCGCTCAGGCCCCGGTCTTGCCGGAGGCCCTGGCCCTGCGCTGTTCTGGCCGACGGCGGGCCCAACCCGGTACACAGCGTGGGTTACCGCCCCCGGGTGGGTATCTGCCGGATAAGCCCCCGGTTGATACGCCCTTCCGGCGTACCGTGGCGCTGGAGGTGGTGAGCTGATGATTACGGAACTGGCGGACAACGTCCGTAAGTACCGGCGTCGGGCCGGGATGAGCCAGGAAGAACTCGCCCACGTCGCAGGCGTGTCGCCTGGCACGGTACGCAAGGTCGAGCAGGGCGGAACGGTCCGCATGGAAACCCTTCACGCCCTGGCCCGCGCGCTGGGCGTGACCACCGGCGCGCTGATGGCGTCCGATGCCCCCGAACCCGTGGGCCGTGCAGAGGAGCCGAACCGGGTCAACCTGATCCAGCTTCGCGCCGTACTCACCCCGGCTGTCGGGCTCGTGGATCAGAACCCCGAAGCGGTGGGCGAGGAACCCAACCTGCGCGCCTTCAGCCGGACGGTGGCTGACGCGCGGGTCCTGTACTTCGCCGACAGCTACAAGAGCGTCGCGTCCCAACTGCCGGACCTGCTGCGTGATGCAGCGAGGGCCGTTGCCTACTACGGCAGTGGAGATGAGCACCGCCAGGCCCTGCTGGCCCGCGCGGAGGCGCTGCGCCTGGCTGGCACTTACCTCACGCAGGTGCGGCAGTACGACATTGCGTACACCGCCCTGGTCGGCGCGATCACGGATGCCCGGCAGGCCGGGGACATGCTCGCGGCGGGATCCGGCGTCGGCGGTATGTGCTGGCTGCTGGTGCGGCAGGGCCGGCTGGACGAGGCGGAGCGGATCGCCGCCCAGAGCATGGACGCGGTGGAACCGAAGATCACCGGGGCGGAACCGGACCACTACGCGGTCTGGGGCGGTCTGGCGATGGAGGCCGCAGCCGCGGCCGCCCGCAACAACCGTCCGGACGCGGCCAAGGAGTACCGGAAGGCAGCTCGGGTGGCGGCAGCCGCCGTCGGCACGTCGCACCGCAACGTCTCCCGGCACTGGTCCGTCTTCGGGCCGGTCACGGCGGCCATGAAGGCCCTCGAAGACTCCATGGTCGTAGGAGACGCGCGCGTCGTGGTGCGCAAGGCCGGGGAACAGGAGGAGTTGTCGCCCAAGGCGTGGAAACGCTTGGGCAGGCCCAGTACGAACGACGGGAACCGCTTCACCCTCGACGTGGCCCGCGCCCACACGCGCACAGGGGACCTGTCGGCCGCCATGGATGAGCTGACCCGAGCCCGGGAGGCGGCCCCGGAGTGGATGCGTCACCAGAACATGGCCGCCGAGACCATGCAGGAGATCCTGGGCAAGCGCAAGCGCACCCTCACGACGGAGATGCGGGAGATGGCCGGCTACCTGGGCGTCGTCGGATAGCTACCACGCAACGCGATACTTCTGGCACGCTCTGTCGACAACTGGCATGCCTCATCGATGGAGTGACGGACAGTAGCCCCCTACGGTCGCCGTATTCCATTCGGCTACCCAGGTGGGGGTGCACGGTGAGCACATCCAGGACCGACGCGGACCGTATGCGCCGCAGAGATCTGCACGACGCAGCGGCAGGCGTGACCGGTCCCCGCTTACTGCCATGGACCACTCAGGACGGAAACCCCTGCTACCTCAGCACCGATGGTAGGGGCTACCTCTCCTCGCTTGCCGACAGCATCGAAGAAGTACAACTCGACATGGGCGAGGAACTCCTGGGGTACGCCCGTCCGGTCGTGGCCCCCGGAGCCAAGATGCTGTCGGCCGTCGAGTACCGGTGGCTCGCCTGCCGGCTGACCGAAGCCCTGACCGACGCACTCCGGGTCGCCGAATCACGCGGCGACCGAATCCCCGCTTCGCCCGAGAGCCCCGGCACCTGACGGCAGTAGCGACGGCAACAACCACGGATTCAGACACACGGCCACGGACACCAGCGGAACCCTGAACCGCCACTGACCTGCATAAATGCAGGCGAGAGGGCCCTAACCAGCACACGTACTATGTGCTGGCGGGGGACACCCCGGTCCTGGTTCACAATTGTGGTCCTGGAGTTGCAACTGAAGACGATGCAATGCTCGCTCTCAA
>NZ_JBXAWK010000104.1:0-11060 GCF_057291755.1 Kitasatospora sp. UYEF31 | reverse complement strand
ACCGCGCCCGCAAATCCCACCTCGCCTGGCATGCCCACGCAGACGAAACCCCATGACCAACATCCGCTGCAAGATCACGATCTACAGCTGCCGTGACCATGCAGCCGCAAGATCGCTATGTCCGTCACGGGCAGCGCGTCGACCGGGTACGGAGTCCGAGGTGTTGGCCGAGATCATTCTCGCGAACAGCACTGTGGGCTGGGAAGCGCTGGCATCGATCCCGTCCGGTGGGCTACGCTGTGCGGCGATGACTACCGGGACGGCATTGCGCCACACACGGATTGGTGACCCGGCGCTCCCCTGAGCGCCGTACGGGCTGGTGCTGGCCCGCTGTTGGATCGAGGATCTGGCGCTGCTGCGCGGGCTCCGCCTCCTGTCGTGTTGATCACAGCTCGACACGTCAACCACGACAGGAGAACTCATGACCACCAAGATGCTGCACATTCCCACCGCGGACGGTCAGGCCGACGCCTTCGCCGCCTTCCCCGACGGTGGTAAGCGGCACCCAGGGGTGCTGATGTACGCGGACGGCTTCGGCATCCGGCCCGTGCTGCGGGAGATGGCCCGCGAACTGGCCGGACACGGCTACTACGTGCTCGTCCCCAACTACTTCTACCGGCACGGCCCGGCACCCGTGATCGAACTTCCCGAGCACATCGGAGAAGAAGTCCGGCCCGCGGTCTTCGCCCAACTGATGCCCTTGATCGAGGCGCACACCGCCGAACGTGCCCTGAGCGACGCCGACGCCTACCTCAGGTTCCTCACCACCCAGCCCGAGGTCGGTGCCGGACCGGTCGGGGTGACCGGCTACTGCGTAGGCGGCCTCCTGGCGATGCGCACCGCCACAGCCCACCCCGACCAGGTGGCTGCCGTCGCCGCATTCCACGCCCCCGTGGGCGCCGATGGGCCCGACAGTCTCGCCAAGCTGACCGCCCAGGTCCACCTCGGCCACGCCGAAGGCGACCTGACGCCCGAGGCCCTCGGTGAGCTCGACCAGGCCCTGGACGCCGCGGGGGTCGGCTACACCTCCGAGATCTACCCCGGCACCGTCCACGGCTTCACCATGTCCGACACCGACGCCTTCGACCCCGCCGCGCTGCAGCACCACTGGGACCGCCTGCTGCCCCTCCTGGGCCGTACCCTCGCCAGCGGCTGAGGTTGCAGCCTGGTTTTGGACCCTGAAATACACGGCTCCGGGGTCCTCGGGGGGAATGATCACCCTTTCGGGTGAACGAAAGCGTGTGTGACTGTTCGTACTCCGGTGCCTGTGTAACTGTCCTGCGATCAAGGTCAGTTACACGGGCGCTGGGGGCGGATGGTGGCTACAGAGGCGTGTGTTCGACTGTGACTTTCATCGGTAAATGGGTCTGGTGCACTTGGTGGGGAGTGGCTACTGAGCGCGACTTCCGGGCGGGCAGCTCATCTCCGGCCGGGCCAGGTACGCCCTCCTCAGGAAGATGGCTCTGCTGAACTGAGCCCGCCGAGATCACCGAACGTGACCACTCCCCACCAAGTGCACCAGACCCGGCTTGATGGCGCGAAATCTTCGACGATAGATGGTGTCATCGTGATGGTGCGGCTGCGAGGTTGAGCATGCCGAACGTTGTCGTCTGCCACGACAACGTCAGTGAACTGCCCCGGGTTTGATGGAGACATCGAAGACCCGGAAGGATCCCGATCATGGCTGCTCCCCGTAAGTACCCCGACGAACTCCGTGAGCGTGCGACGCGTATGGCGGTGGAGGCCCGTAAGGACCCCGCCGGCCGGACCGGCGCGGTCAAGCGCATCGCCGATCAGCTCGATGTGCATCCGGAGGCCCTGCGGACCTGGGTCAAGCGGGCCCGCAGGACCCGGCCCGACGTTGACCTGCCCCGCTTCCCGGGGCCGGCGCTCGCCGCGCTGCTCCGATAGGTGCCTGTTTCTTCCCCGCAGGGCTGGCCGCCCGTCCGTGTTGCCCGGCCCTGGTTTGTGATCCCGGCCACGGACAAACCGGGAGGTCAAAGGGGTTAATCAGCGGGAATCGGGCGTGGTGAACAGACCGCGGTCAAGGGGCGGGGTTGCAGCGTGCGGGCGTGGGCGTCGCGGGTACGGCGGCCGGACCGGCGCAGTTCACCGGCCCGGCCGGTTGCACCGCTTGAGCAACGCGGCCCCCATCCCTGGGCACCACCGACGCGATGAAGTAGGAGAACCGCCTGATGTCCGTGACGACGATGTTGAACCTGCCCGACCCTGAGGACCACCGGCCCGCCGGGACCGGCCGCCACGAGCCGGCCGGAGCGCCGACAGCCCCCGACGGCGCTGACACGGCCGGTGCCGCCACCCCTTCCGCGGCCCGTTCCACCGCCCCTTCCGCGCACTCTCCGCGACGGGGCGGTGTTTCCCCAGGTCAGGCCCGCAAATCGGGGGGTTCGCCGACTGCCTACAACCCTTCTTCGACCAATCATTTTGGAAGTTCATCGAAGATCAGGGGTGACGTGCTGGAGGGGGTGGCGCTGGTGACGCTGGCGACGGCCGGCCAGCTGAAGGCCCTGGTGCTTCCTGCGGCCAAGAGCGACAAGTTCGTCCGCAACGCGCTGCTGGACCTCGAGCACGCGAAGCTCGCCGCGTCCGACGGCCGCACCCCGGACAACCGGAAGATCTGGCGGCTGACGCGGGCCGGGCAGCGCGCGGTGCTGGACGAGCTGCCGCCGGGCACGGAGCTCGGCGGGACCGGCGAGGGCGCCGGCCGCCGCGGAGCCAGGCACGCCCTGGCCGTCACCGACACCATCGTCGCCTTCACCCAGGCCGGGTACGGGACCGTCCACGCCTGGCACACCGAAGTCGTCCACCCCCTCGACCGCCGCCGCAAGGTCATCACCGACGCCGTGCTGCGCGCCCCGGCCAAGAACCTCCCGGTGCTCCTGGTGGAGCGGGTGATCGTGACCGACAAGCTCCGTAGCTACGGCGCCGCGCTCCGGGAGGTGCTGCCGTCGGTCGAGCACCGTGCGCATAAAGGCTTGAACAACCGGGCGGAAAATTCGCACCAGCGAACCCGTAAGGAAACAAGTCCGCGTGTCGCCGCCCCGCAGCGAACGAGCTGAAAGTGGCTGAGAGCTGCAAAGCCGCCGCTGCGATCCCCGCTCGACTTCACGCCGTAGCGGTGGCTTGACTGCGCAAAGCTGCAGTTCGGGGCCTGGATACCACATATGGATCGCCAGATTCACGACACGCGGACTTGTTTCCTTACGGGTTCAGCCAACGAGGCAACGAGAACGCGCCATGAAGGGCTTCCGCTCCGCCGACACGGCGCAACGGTTACTGGGAGCCTTCAGCCGGATCTCCCCGCACTTCCGACCCCGCCGGCATCTCCTCACCGGACCCGACTACCGAGCCGAGATGAGGACCCGCTTCACCACCTGGAGGCAGATCACCACCGGCGCCGCCCTGCCCGCGACCGCTTGAACCAGGGTCCCCACTGCGGCCAGACACATCCAGACCCGGACCACGCCACCGCAGGCTCCAGCAAGTTGACAACGCCCGCCTGGGCCGCAGCCAGCCTCAACGACGCCGCATGACCGACGAAAACAGCGAAAGTCGAGAGCTGACTCTGGTGGCAAAGTCCGGTGGTGGATGCGTGGGATCGTAGTGGCGTGCCCGGTGAAGGGCGTTGTCCGTCACGGCTGTTGGGAGTTTCGCATGTTGCGTCCGGTCGATGTTCCGCCTGTCCCTGAGGCCACGGCCGCGCTGGCTCGACGGGTGCACCCGCGCGGGACCGATGAGATGCGGGTCCGTGACGCTCTGGGTCCGTTGTTCGCCGACGCCGACTTCGCGCAGGGGCCGCTGGCGGGGATGTTCCCCGAGCGGGGGCGGCCGGTGCTGTCCCCGGCACTGTTGCTGATGGTTGTGGTCCTGCAGTTCCGGCACAATCTGGCCGACCGTGAGGCGGCTGAGGCGGTGGCCGACCGGATCTCGTGGAAGTACGCCCTGGGCCTGGAGTTGGACGACCGGGGCTTCGACCACAGCGTCCTGTCGGAGTTCCGTACCCGGCTGGCCACGGGCGGGCGGGCGGATGCTGTGCTGGAGGTGATGCTGGCCCGGTTGAAGGAGGAGGGCCTGGTGCGGTCGGGGGGCCGGCAGCGCACGGACGCCACCGAGGTGCTGGCCTGTGTGCGGCGGTTGAACCGGATCGAGACCTGCGGGGAGACCCTGCGCGCCGCTCTGGAGGAGATCGCCCGGGTCAGTCCCGGCTTCGTGGTGCCGCTGCTGAAGGAGGGCTGGGACCAGCGCTATGGCCGCAAGGTGGAGACCTCGCGACTGCTGGGGCGCAAGAACGGCTCCGCCCAGACGCTGGTCGAGCAGATCGGTGCCGATGGCCAGGAACTCCTGGATGCCATCGACGCCGACCCGAACGCGGCCTGGATGAACGGCCCGCCCCACGTGGTATGCCTGCGCACCGTGTGGGACCAGCAGTTCGAGCGCACCCGCACCGGGCGCCTGCGCTACAAGGACGCCAAGGAACTACCGCCCGCGGCGGTGCGGATCCACTCTCCGCACGACCCCCAGGCGCGCTACAGCGCCAAGGGACGCCCGGGCGAGATCCCGGACACCGAGTGGGTGGGTACCAAGTGTCATCTGTCGGAGTCCTGCGACGAGGACCTGCCGAACCTGGTCACCGACGTGCACACCACGGTGGCCACCGACCCCGATGTCACCGCGACCACCGACATCCAGGACAAGCTCATCGCCCGCGGCCTGGCCCCCGGTGAGCACCTGATGGACGCCGGCTACCCCAGCGCCGAGAACTTCGCCGCCTCCACCGAACGCGGCATCAACCTGATCGCCCCGGTCGTCACCGCCACCGGCCGCAACGCCAAACTGGGCACCTTCACCCCGGCCGACTTCACCATCGACTGGGACAACGGGCAGGCGACCTGCCCCGCCGGAGCCGCCAGCCGCTCGATGCGCCCCGACGCCCGCGGCCTGTTCACCTTCCGCTTCCGGGTCCGCGACTGCCGCCCCTGCCCCCTGCGCGAGCAGTGCACCCGCGCCCTCAACCCCGACCTGGGCCGCAGCATCACCATCCACCCCGAACCCGTCCACGAGGCCCGGATGAACGCCCACCGCGCCCAGCAGGGCGAGAACGCCGAGGACTGGGCCAAGGTCTACAACATCCGCGCCGGCGTCGAAGGGACCATCTCCCAAGCCGTACGCGGCCCCGACCTGCGGCATTCGCGCTACCGGGGCATCGACAAAGCACACGTGCAGAACGTCATGATCGGCATGGCCCTCAACATCACCCGGCTCGGCGCCCACTACGAGAACACACAGGCCCCCGCCCGCCGCCCCACCCGAATCCACCAACTCTGCGCAGACCACGGCCTGACCAAGGCCGCCTGACACACGACCACGAATTTGCCACCAGAGTCAGAGCTACAACTGGGCGAATTCGGCGATCGCGTCACCGATCTGGTCCTCGATCCGGTCACGTTTGGTGACCATCTCCCAGTACCGTTCCGCGATGACATCGGGGTCGGCGTGGCCCTTGTCGATGTGATCGCCGACCGTGATGGTGCCGACGTAGATATCGCTGTCCGCGAGCACGGTGTTGAGGTTGTAGATGTAGTTGCGCATCGCGGCCATGGACATCCCCAGGTTGGCCGTGACATTCAGCGGATAGACCGCCGAGGCACCGGTGGTGAACAGCATGGCCCCGCCGCCGTGTTTGACCATCCCGGGCAGCACCGCGCGGACCGCGGTGACGGGCCCGATCACATTGAAGTCGAGCGCGGACTGGATGTTCTCCGGGGTGATGTCCAGTGTCGTTACGGCGGCCTGCCAGCCCGGCATGGGGTTCCACTGCATGACGTCGACGGGACCGTAGGCGTCCTCGATGTCGTTCAGCGCACCGGTCAGGGCGGCCTGGTCCGTCACATCGGCGATGAAGGCCGCAGCCTCGATCCCCTCGCCTTCGAGTTCGGCGACGAAGCTGTCGAGGTGTTCGGCGCTACGGGCGATGGCGGCGACGCGGAAGCCCTCGCGGCCGAATCGCTTCGCCAATGCCATGCCCAGGTTGGGGCCGGCGCCTATCAAGGCGTAGGTCTTCTTCATGATTGGTCGCTCTCCTTGCTGTTCATCGGTCATTCCCGGCTCCGGGTCACAGGGAGCGGGCGAGTCCGCCGTCGATCCGGATGCTCTCGCCGTTGATGTAGGCGGCATCGTCGGAGACGAGGAACTTCGCCAGCTTGGCGATCTCCCCGGTGGTCGCATACCGCCCGGCGGGGATGCTTGCGACGGTCGCGGGGTCCTCGGGCCAGCTGTCCACATAGCCGGGCATGACGTTGTTCATCCGGATCCCGGCGGCGGCGTACTGCTGGGCGTACAGCTTCGTGAAGCCGGAAAGCGCCGCGCGCAGGCTCGAGTTGACCGGGATGATGTCGAGCGGCTCGAAGGCCGTGAACGAGGACAGGTTGACGAACGCGCCCTTCCCGGCCTTGATCATGTGCGGGGTCACCAGCCGGGCCATGCGGACCACATTGAGCAGCAGCATGTCGAGGGCTGCGTGCCAGTCCTCGTCCGTGACCTCCAGCAGTTGGCCGTTCTTGGCGTGGCCGGTTCCGTTGATCACAGCGTCGATCCGGCCGTAGCGCTCCAGCGTGGCATCGACCAGCCGCTTGAGGTCGGCCGCCTCGGTGACCGAGCCCTGCGTAGCCATTCCGCCCAGCTCCTCGGCGAAGGCGTGGACGGTGTCGTTCCGGTCCAGCAGAGAGACCCGGTACCCGGAGGCGGCCAATTCGCGGGCGAATGCGGATCCAATGCCCCCGCCGGCGGCGGTGACGATGGCGACGGGAGCTTCGGTGGTGGTCATGCGTTCCTCCTGCGGGGGGCGGCCTCCAGTACGCAAGTACGAAGGTATGACATTTAACGTACCTTCATACTCGAAGATGCGCAAATCGCCCACCGTATGACTCTTGTCGTACAATCGAATACATGGTTACGTACCACCCCGACCGCGACCAGCTGCTGATCGAGGACGTCCTCGCCGCACTGGGCAACCCGGTCCGTCTGCTGATCCTGCGAGAACTGGCCGCCTCCCCCGAGGAACGCACCTGCGGCAGCCTTCCCCTGGAGGTCACCAAGGCCACCGCCACCCACCACTGGCGCGTCCTGCGCGAATCAGGCATCACCCGCGAGCACCGGATCGGCCGCTCCAAGGCGATCTCACTGCGCCGAGAGGACCTGGACAACCGTTTCCCGGGCCTGGTCGACGCGATCCTGAGCGGCACCCCGCCCACCCGCTGAGCCTGGGGTGATCCAAGGGGTGATCAAGGAGGGTGAAGTTCCCCCCTCGATCTGGGCAGGTTGATACTGGGACAGATGAGTCCCGGAGGAAGCAGTCCGAGTACGGATACGTCACCCCCATCGAAACCAGGGCTTTGACGACCCGAGACCTCGCCCCCACAACGTGACAGCGCCTGAAGGTTCGCACCGGCTCCCGGCCTGTGGGACCTCCCGCATCCTCTATGGCGGCTTTATAGTTGCGCTATGGCATCGACGACGATTCAAGTCCCCCGGGAGATCCGCGACCATCTTGCCGAGCTGGCGAGCGAGCGTGGCCTGAGCATCGGGCAGCTGGTGGGAGTCCTGGCCGCTGAGCAGCCGACCGCCGCGCAGCGCGCGGAGCGGCTGGCGGCCGACCGGCAGGTCGTGCGCACACAGATGGGCGTCGCGATCAGCGACGAGGAGTTCGACCAGGCGCCCGACGTGCTGGCCAACATCTACAAGATCGCCGCCGAGAAGGCCCGCACCGCCCGGGGCACCGCCGCGTGATCATTCTCGACACCAGTGCGGTCAAGGCCCTCGCCCAGGGCCACAGGGCGTTGGGCCTTCTGGCGGGCAACATGGCCCGCACTCCCGGCGATCACCTGCTCGTCCCCGCCCTGTGCCTCCTGCAGGCCGAGGCCGACGAGGAAGACGTCTCCCGCCGGGTACTGGCCCTGTCCTGCGTCATCACCGACCCCCTCGACACCGTCGCGGCCGTCACCGTCGGCACCATGATCCGCGACGGCTACGGCGCCCCCGACACCTGCCACGCCCTGTACTGCGCCCTGCCCCGCCCGGAGTTCACCGGCATGTCCATCCTGCTCACCGGCACCGAGGCCGCCTACCCGCCCGGCGTGGTCACCGTCGACATCGACGCACCCGGCATGCTCGGCTTCCACTGACCGAACCATAGCGAATTGGGCAGCAGAGCCGTTGCAGTCCTCAAAACTCCCCATGCCGACCGGGCTGTTGTCCGAGGTGGTGAGCTCCCTCGCCGAAGGGCGACGTAGGACGCAGTGAAGGTATGGGGTCGTAACGACAACTCCATTGACTGCGTCCGTTCCAGGAGCCCTCAACGTTGTGCTGGTCTTCGGCAACCTTCCCGCCGAAGATCGCCGCTGCACCGCAGCTGGACAGCCCGTCAGCCAGCCTTAACTTCCCGGCCTTGGGTCATGGGAGGATGGAGCGACGAAGATTTGGTTGCGGCGTTGGCCCCTTCACGCCCGGTATAGCGCAGGGCGTGGGAGGAATCGATGGATGGAATCCGCTGGCTGCCGGAGGATTGCGACGCCTACTGCCTGCTGCTCGCCCGTGGGCTCGACGTTGACCAGCTTGTCACCCGTCTGGGATATGAAACCCAGGCTGTGATGCCGTCGGTGACTGCCGACGAAGCGTACGTGCAGTCGATGGAGAACGACCCTGTTGCGCGGTTGGGTGTCAGCGGGGACTGGGCGTTTTCGCTGGAGCACTGGAGCGCCGAGGGTACGGAGACTGAGACGGTTCGTCGTGTATCGGTGGGAACGGAGTGCGTCACGGTGCTCAATAGCGGCACGCCGCCGGTGTGGTTCATGCATGCCGTGGACGGGGAGATCGTCGCGTACTTCGAGCCCCTGGCGGCCCGGGACGAGTTGGCACAGTCCGCGCCGAGGCGGGGTGCGTCGGATCTGGTGGCCGCGGGGCTGGTGGCGGCTGGCGTCCCGGACGGAACTGCCGAGGAGAGTGCCGAGGTGCTCTTGCTGGCCTTGGTGGAGCGGTACTTCGGGGTCGGCCTGCCGCGCGCGTCCCTGGACCGGGACCCCTTCCCGGCCCTCGCGTTCACCACCGTGTGAACGTGCTGGGGCCGGGAGAACACCTCCCAGCCCCAGCGTTAGCAGCTCCTGTTTCAGGTTACTTGCGGGTACGGACCCAGCATGTCTGCGTCAGGTCGGTGCACTCCTCGAATCCGGGCGCCAGCAGGTAGTAGGGGTCCTTGTCGATGATGCGGTTGGCAGGGACGAACCGGATGCCTATCCGATTGGCGGCGCCGCTGTTCTCGTCGCTTGGCAGGGACGCACGTCCGCAAGGCTCCTTCCAGGTGTTGCGCCGCGGGTAGCGGTTGTCCTCCCGGAGTGTCCATCCCTCGGTGCCCACCGGCTTCTTCGCGTATAGCTGGACGCACTCGGTGCCGTACGTGACGCCGCCGCCGCCGCTGGCCACCGGCATGGCGCCGCTCTGGTACGTGGACGCGAACGGGTACTCATCACAGCTTGGTCCGCCGGGCTTGGCCACCCCGGAGTCCGGGTGCGGGATGAACGCGCCTACGCCGCTCCGCGGGCAAATTACCTTGTCACGGTTCTGGGAGGCCTGCGCCGCGTCTGAGTTGTAGGTGAGCGGATTTTTGCGGCTTCCCGGGTGGGAGGGCAGCTTCTGCTGGATAATCCAGTAGAAGGCCGCCGCTGAGGGGTTCCGCGCCGTCTCCACGACGTAGGTCGGGATGTAGCGGGGGAATACGCAGCCCGGTTTACTGCGGGTCGACTTCGCTTCGAGGTCGCAGCGGATGTTGAGCTCGGACTTGTCGCGCTTGATGGTGTCGACGGCGAGGCCGTCCACCGTCCCCTTGTACTTCCAGCTGGGGTACACGTCGCTGTGAAGTTCCCCCCTCGATCTGGACAGGTTGATACTGGGACAGATGAGTCCCGGAGGAAGCAGTCCGAGCAGTGAGTAAGCAGAGCAATATGAGTAAGCGGTACACGCCCGAGTTCAAGCGGGATGCGGTAGATCTGGTCCGTACTTCCGGGCGGACGCCGACCGAGGTCGCCCGGGAGCTCGGTGTCAGCTCCGAGAGCCTGCGGAACTGGGTGAACCAGGCTAAGGCCGACCAGGGCCAGGGGGCGCCAGGGGCGCTGACCAGCGCCGAGCGCGAGGAGCTCACCCGGCTGCGCAAGAAGGACCGGGAACAGCAGCAGACCATCGAGATCCTAAAAAAAGCCACGGCCTTTTTCGCGAAGGAGATGAAATAGGCACGAAGTGCCTGTTCATCCACGCGGAGAGGGCCACCGAGGACTACGCCGACGGTTACAGCGTCGCCCTGCTGTGCCGCGTGATGGGCGTGAACCGCTCCGCCTATTACGCCTGGCGGGCGGCCCGGCCGGCGGCCGCCGAGCGGCAGCGCGCGGAGAACGAGCTGGCCGGGGAGATCCGTGGGATCCACGCCGGGTCACGGGGCGCGTACGGCGTCCCGCGCGTGCATGCCGCACTGCGGCGCAAGGGGCACCCGGTCAACCGGAAGAAGGTCGAGCGGATCATGCGAGAGCGCGACATCCGCGGCATCACCCGGCGCAAACGCCACAGCCTGACCAGGCAGGACACCAAGGCCGCCCCGGCCCCGGACCTGGTCGGCCGCGACTTCACCGCCAAGCGGCCCGGCATCAAGCTCGTCGGCGACATCACGTACCTTCCGACGCTGGAAGGCTGGTGGTATCTGGCGACCGTCATCGATTTGGCGACCCGCGAGGTGATCGGGTACGCGATGGCAGACCACCACCGCGCCGAGCTCGTCACCGAGGCCCTGCGCATGGCCGCCGGCCGTGGCAGCCCGCAGCCCGGCTGCGTCTTCCACTCCGATCGCGGCAGCGAATACACCTCCGGTGAATTCCGTTCCGCGATACGCGAGTTGAACCTGAGACAGACACGGCAGCTGTAGATCGTGATCTTGCCGGTTGAGGTGCTGGTCAGCTGGGGTGCGGGTGGCTGCGAAGACAGCGGCGGCCGCTGCGATAATG
>NZ_JBXAWK010000103.1:0-11275 GCF_057291755.1 Kitasatospora sp. UYEF31 | reverse complement strand
CGACTGGCGGAGGCGGAGGTGGCAGCACCGCGGGGGACGAGACCGGAGCGGGGGCCGGGGGCGGCGGGGGGGGGGGGGGGGGGGGGGCCCCCCCCCCCCGCCCCCCCCCCCCCCCCCCCCCCCCCCCACGGCGGGTTCAACCGGCTCACATGGGCACGTCGACCTTCGCCAGGTCGTTCTCGGGAAGGTTGTGGATCATCTCCCCGTTGTCGAACCTGATGCTGTAGCGGGTGACGGCCCAACCACTGCGGTCGACCACGGTGCCTTCGGTTCCTTTGGCCACAGAGTGGCTGAAGATCCCGCCGAGATCACGCAGAGCCATGCATTTCTCGCCGGTGTTGAGCGGGGACACGGAACTACCTCCTGTGGAAAATCTCCCCCCGTGGAAACGTCTAAAATTCCACCTTTCGCCGCAGCACTCAAGCGGTTCGGGTGTATTGGCAGGTCACCGGGGTGTCGACGGAAGATCAACAGGAACAACCCCGGGGTGGTGTCACCGGTGTTCGAGCGCCGTGCACAGCCAGGACGGCGTTCCGGCCGCCCGTCTCACGGAAACTCCGGCGACAGGGCGGATGGTGAGCGGATTTCCGCCACGCACGGCACCCCGGTCGAGGCGGAAGGCCAGGAGTAGCGGCTCGGCGCCCACCCGGAGCAGCAGGCTGCTCTCGCAGACACCTTCGCGTGGCGTCGTAGGGCGGTGCACCTGGACGTACACACTGTTCGGGCGCAGCCTGCGCACCGAGCCGGCGAGCCGGTTCAGGTCCAGGTACACCTGCTCGGTGGCCAGTGGCGTCAGCTGGGTCGTCGCGCGCAGCCCGGAGAGCACTTCGACGAGCATCCGCACCAGGTGGGCCGCGTGGCGCGGCCCCTCGGCAGGGGCCTTCTCCGGGGCGGGCGGCGGTGCGACCAGCAGGAGGCGGGGGCGGGGTGAAGGCTCCGCCGCCGGTCGGGAAAGGGCGAGGGCGCCGTACGTGACCGGCCCTGGCCGGTCCCCTCCGGCGGGCGGACGGAGGACTGACGTGCTGTCAGGGTTCGGATCCGGGTCGAAGGCGGGCTCGCGGGCCGGTGCCCGGACGATCCGGAGGTGGCGGTCACTGCTGCTGCGGACCATGGGGTCCCCCTGTTCTGAAGGGGTGTCACGACCGGTTCCCCGAGCGGGAGACCGTTCAGGCGTCACATCGTGATTACCTTGTTACTCGTTGGTAGTAAGTGGGTCAAACGAGTGGCCCGGATTTCCCCCGTGCGGGTGGTCCGCCTCGAACTGTGGTCCGGGTAGCGCGACATGGCGCAGCCCTTCCGAACCCCGGGCGTCTCGTCTACGGTCTGGTTACCAGCGAGTAAGGAATGGTGGGGGCAATGGCTCCGAACGGAATGCTCACCCGAAGGACCGACACACGCACGTCCGGAAAACGACCCCGTGGCAAGCGCGGGCCACTGGCCGTCCCACCGGAACTGACCCCGCCCGAACCGGCGCGCACCCGTCGCGTGCGATCACTCGACGGCACCCGGCTCCACATCGAGGAGTACGGACCCGCCGGCGCACCGGTCGTCGTCCTCGCCCACGGGTGGACCTGTTCCACACTTTTCTGGACACCCGTACTGCACCGCCTCGTCGACGACCTTCGGGTGGTGGTCTACGACCAGCGCGGACACGGACGCAGCGGCCTCCCGGTCAACGGCTCCTACAGCACCGAGGCCCTCGCCGACGATCTTTCAGCGGTCCTCGACGCGACCTTGCCGGCGGGGGAGAAGGCGGTCCTGGCCGGCCACAGCATGGGCGGCATGAGCGTGATGGCCGCCGCCGACCGGCAGGACGTACGGGACCGCACCGCTGGTGTCCTGCTCGCCGACACCGGCGCCGACGCCCTGGTGGCCGGGATGGCGCTCGTGCCCTTCGCGCAGCGGCTGCCGCGCCTGGCCGCCGCAGTCTCCCGGACCGCCCTGCGCTCACCGCTGCCGCTCGGCCCGGTGACCGCCGCGGGCAGGCGGGTGCTCCGCTACGGCACCATGGGCACCGCGTCCACCCCCGAGCAGATCGACTTCTGCGCGCGCATCGTGCACGCCTGCCCGACCAGGGTGCGCACCGGCTGGGCGCGGGTGCTCGGCGAACTGGACCTGGCCGCACACCTGCCGTTCCTCGCCGCCCCCGTGATCGTCCTCGTCGGCGGAGCCGACCGGCTGACCCCGCCCTCGCACGCGCGGCGCATCGCCGCACTCGTACCGAACCTGGTCGACCTGGTGGAGCTCCCGGGCCTGGGCCACATGACACCGGTGGAGGACCCTGCGGCGGTGGCGGCGCAGATCCGGCGGCTGCTCGCCGGACGCCGTGCCGCAGCGGCCGGGCCGGCCCCGCGAGAACCTGACGTCACGCTGGGGCCGCCGGTTCAATCCCCCCGAAAGAGTGACCCTGCGGCAGCGGGCGGGTGGCTACCCTGAATGGATGTACGAGCCTCGTGCCGCAGCCGCGCCGGTCGTCGGATCCTTCCTGGCGTGGGCCGCTTCGCGCGGCGACGCCGTCACAGAGCGCCCGGTGCGGGTGCTGACCACACTGGCCCTGCTCCGCGGGGCCGCGGTCCGCTCCGGAGCGCTGGTCGTCACCGCCGGCCTCATCGGCCAGTTGTTCAACGACGACCTGCCGCTGATGGCCGACATCTCCGCCGACGAACAGGCTGAATACGCCACCGTGGTCAAGCTGATGATCGACCGTCAGCATGAACTCCGGATGCTCAACACCAAACGTCAGGCGAAACTGCTCACCGCGCTCAGCGACGCGATGCCCGGCTTCACCGCGCTCACCACCGGCACCGAACTGCTGACGTGGCGTCGGCACTACGCGGCCCTGCTGCGCTCCGACGGCGTGGACCGCACCGACAGTCGGGCCGTCATCCGCTGGTTGGAGGACTTCAGCCGCCGCCCCACAGCGCAGCGCGCCGACGGACTGGCGCGCTGGGAAGCGCCGGAGGGAGTTCCCGGCTGGGCCCTCCTCGACACTGTCAGCCCGGTGCTGTGCGACCGGATCGCCACAGCAGGGGAGGCCGCGAGCGTCACCCTGTGCAGCCTGCTGCTCGAACAGTCCGTGCAGTGGTACGAAGAGCAACTGGAACAGGTCGAACTCCCGCCGTACAGAAGCGTCGACGAGCTCTCCGGCAACGCTGAGCGCACCGCTGGGGAACTGCTCGACGAATGGACCGCCGCCGGACTCGGCGCGGCCCTGGCCGGCCCCTACCGGAGACTCGCCGACGGCATGGTGCCCGCCGCGACGCGCGGACTGCACCTCGACCTCGCGGAGGTCACCGACGAGGTCTTCACCGGGGGCGGCGACCGGCACTTCCTCCCGGTCGCGCTGCCGGACGACACCGGCCTCGCCGCGCTCGTCCGGGCCTCGCCGCTGCTCACCGCCGCCGCCCGCTGGTCCGCGGACCCCCGGGCCGGTGCGCGGGGCGTGTGCGACGGCCGTACGGCGGAAGGCGACTGGACCCCGGTCCTCGACCTCGTCTCCGCGATCGCCGAAGCCACCGGTCTGGCCGAGGGCGGCACGGAGTTGTGGGAGTCGGCCGGCCCGGCCACGCTCACCCGGATCGCCCTGGACGCACTCGCCTGCCTCACCCAGGGGCAGCCGGAGCTGTGGGAGCAGGCGGCCCGCGCCGAAGGCCATGAGCCCGACGAGGACGACACCGAGGAGCGGGACCCGGAGCTGGTCGAGTACCTCGACTCTGAGCACGCCCTGCTGCTCCTGGAGCTGTACGACCGCACCGGGCCGCTGTCGGTGGCCGCGCAGACGGGGGTCTCGATGATGTGGGCGGTCCAGTCGAGCCCGCCGCTCAAGCCGCGGCCCGCCCCGGCGCCGCTCCCGCTCGACGACGCGGTCGCAGACCTGCCCCGGCTGGTCCGCGCCCCGCGGAAGTGGTCCGGGCAGGACGGCGCCTACCGACTGCCCGCGGACGCGGAGCTGGGCGGGGTGGGTTTCTCCGAAACAGACCGGGAGGAACGTGAGGACCTGGCCGAGGGCGCCTACTGGTACACGCTGCTCCTCGACCGGTTCTGCGCGCTCGGCGTCCTGGCCCGGGACGGCGACCGCCTGTCGATCACCGGTCTGGGCCGGGCGCTCGTGTACGCCGGGCTGGTGCACGGCGGCGTCCGGGCCGACCGTGCGCAGGACCTCGCGGGCTGGGACGCCGCGACTGTGGCCACAGCGCTCCTCGAATGGGACCGGGTGACCGCCGCGCAGGTCCTGGAGCAGTGGCTGGCCGCGCAACCCGGGGCAACCGAAGGCTGGCGGCAACTGCTGGTCGCGGCGGGCCTCCGGGGCCCGGACCGCCAGGAACTGCTCGCCGTCCTCGGCGTGTCCGGGGACGACCGCGGTCCGCTCCTGGCGATGGAACCCGACACGGACGAGGCCGCCGAGCCGTTCGTCCAGGCCCTGCGGTCCACGGTGACGGACCCGGTCATCGGCGCGTACGCCGCGCGGACCCTGCTCCACCTGGGGCAGCGCCCCGGCGGTGAGCCGCCGGTCCCAGCGTTGGCGGTCCTCCAGCTGGACCGGCTGATGACGGCGCTGCGCGAGGACCATGCCGCGATCCTGCTCGGCGGAGCGACCCACAAGCCGGGCAGCACGCTCCGCGCCGCCTTCGAGCAGGCCGCCGCCGGGTGGGCGGGCAGCGCCCACGACCTCCTGGAGGCCTTGGCCGACCAGGGGCGGGGGGCCTGTGATGTGCTCCGGGTCCTCGCCGCAGTCCTGCCGGACCCCGCACTGGCCGACGCGGCCCGCAGACTGGCCCGGCGGGCGGCGGCGGGCGGCACCGGGCCGGCACCGTCCGGGAAGACCCGGAAACGGCGCCGGAAGTCCTGATCCACAGTGCGCCGGGCTGCGTGACCCGACCGGCGACACTCCGACAAGTCGGCTAAGTACGTATAAATCTTAAGTGCTTTTGCGTTCAAAACTGTGCATAAACGGTCAAGCTACCCGCGTTGTCGCCGCTCGTCCGGAGCGGACCGGACACCCCGCGCCGACACACTGACCAAGGGAGACACAGTGCGAGCCGTTGCCGTCACGAAGTTCAAGGCCACGCCGGAGCTGGTGGACCTGCCCAAACCGGTGGCGGGGCCCGGCGAGGTGCTGGTGAAGGTCAAGGCCTCCGGCGTCAACCCGATCGACTGGCAGATCGGCGACGGCCTGATCAACCCGGACATCGAGGACTTCCCCCTGGCGCTGGGCGTCGACTTCGCCGGCACCGTCGAAGCCGTCGGTGACGGCGCGCACGCCTACCTGGTCGGTGACACGGTCTACGGCCAGGCGCTCCTCGGCCGCCCGGTCATGGGCGGCACCCATGCCGAATACCTGACGATGCCCGAGGACGGCACGATCGCGCTCGCGCCGCACCGGGTCTCCCTCGTCCAGGCGGCTGCCCTGCCCACCGCGGGGATGACCGCCCAGGCGATCCTCGACTCCGGGCGCATCGGACCAGGCCAGAGTGTGCTGGTCGTCGGGGCGGCCGGGGGAGTCGGCTCCTTCCTGGTCCAGCTCGCCGCGGCGAACGGCACCCGCGTCACGGCCGTCACCCAGGGGGACGACTCCAAGCGGATGGAGGCCCTCGGCGCAGCCGAGCACATCGACAGCACCACCGAGGACCTGGAACAGCACATCAAGCAGGACTACCCCGACGGCGTGGACGCGCTGGTCGACCTCACGATGGGCGAGTCCTTCGCCCGGCATGCCCTCCTCGTCCACGACGGCGGCGTCGCCGTCACCACCCGGTACGTCGCGGACGTCGAGGACTTGAAGTCCAAGGGCGTGGACGGGATCAACTTCGCACTCACCCCGACCGGCAACACGCTCCGGACCTTGTCCGCCCGGGTCGACGCCGGCGCGTTGAAGGTGCCCGTCGAGCACGAGGTCAAGTTCGAGGACGCGCCCGCCGCGCTCGCGGCGAGCAAGGCCGGCGGGGCGCGCGGGAAGACGGTTGTCGTGCACTGATTCAAGCGCCCACGACGAAAGAGCGGGCCGTACGGAGGGCCGGTGACGCGGCGTCAGTGCTGACGGTACGTCAGTTCGCTTGTGCGGACCGCTCTTTCGTCTTTTCATCGTGGGTCTTCAGGTCGGTTCTTCAGGCGGGGGCTTCAGGCCGGGTCCTCAGGCGGGGGCCTGGGGCTCAGTAGAGCCCGCGCGTCTGTGCGTTCAGCCGGGTCAGGCCGAGCAGCGCGTCGATCGACGGGGTGGGGACCCCCACCGCGAGGCCGATCTCCCGTACGACGGTCACCAGGGAGTCGAGCTCGATTCCCCGGCCCGCCTCGGCGTCCTGCAGCATCGAGGTCTTGAACGACCCCAGTGCGCGGGTGACCTTGATGCGGTCGGCGGGCTGCTCGTCGATGGGGCAGCCGATCGCCGCGCCGATCGCCGAAGCCTCGATCATCACGGACTGGCAGAAGGCGTTGACCAGTTCGTCGTCCAGGATCCGGTCCGAGGCCGCGCCCGTCAGCGCGGAGACCGGGTTCATGGTCATGTTGCCCCACAGCTTGTACCAGATGTCCCGGTGGATGCGCGGGGACGTCGTGGCGTTGAACCCGGCGCGCTCAAGCAGGCCGGCAACCGTACGCAGACGTTCCGAACCGCCCCCGGCGGGCTCACCCAGAATGAAGCCCTGCCCGTTGTGGTGGTTGACGAGCCCCGGCTCCGGGACGCTCGCGCTCACGTGGACGACACAGCCCAGGACGTGCTTCGTCGGGACTGCGGCGGCAATGGAGCCGTCGCGGTCTACGGCCTTCAGCCGCAACCCCTCGTGCACGCCGCCGAAGCCGTCGAAGAACCACCACGGCACGCCGTTCATCGCGGTGACGACGACGGTGTCCTCGTGCAACAGCGGGGCGATGTGCTCGACCGCACCGGCGAGGGCGGGAGCCTTGACCGCGAGGAAGACGACGTCCTGCGGGCCGAGGTCGGCGGGGTCCGCGCTCGCCCGCTCCACCGGGGCGGTCAGCAGCCCGTCATGCCCCCGCACCCGCCAGCCGTGCTCCCGCAACGCACCCAGGGTCCTACCGCGCGCGACCGCGCTGACCGACAGTCCGGCGGCGGCGAGCCGCCCGCCCAGGAAACCGCCGATCGAACCGGCTCCGACGACGCATATACGTGGATTTTCCTGCTGGCCCATCCGGCTGCTCCTCGGTCCGCTGCGAGTGATCCCGCGGCAGACACTATCCCGCAGCGGACACTGTCCGGCTGGACGGATCCGGCTCCCGGGGCGGTCAGTCCGCGCTGCGGCTCTGCTGGTCAGCCCGCTCTGCGGATGGCTGACACCAGGCGGGCGCTGGCCTGGACGCGGGCCTGCCGCCGGCGGTGGGCCTACGCCGTACGGGGGACCCGCGCCTCAGGGGCCCCGGCAATCCCGGGGCAGTCTCCGGGCAACGATTTCTCCTGCCGGACGCGCCGCGGTGACCCCCAGTTGATCTTTGTGCAACAAGAGTCACCATCGGGTAACACGTGACTCCTGGGGCTCCCGGAACGGGTGTTCGCTCCATATGGTCCAGGTGTTCGTCCACCGACAAGATGGAGGACCTGTGCGTACAAGAATCGTTGTGTCGGCCGCGGCGGCTTTCGGGCTGCTGCTGGCAATCCCGGCGTCCGCCGCCGACACCCGCCCCGGAGCCCCGGGCGTGGGCGATCCGTACTACCCCGAAGACGGAAACGGCGGGTACGACGTATCCCACTACGACCTGCGGCTGAAATACCAGCCCCAGACCGACAAGCTCGAAGGCACCGCCACGCTGGTGGTCAAGGCCACCCAGGACCTCAGCCGGTTCAACCTCGACTTCGCCCTCGCGGCCAGCGAGGTCCGGGTCAACGGCAACAAGGCGAAGTTCGCCACCGAGTCCCTGCACGAGCTCGTCGTCACCCCGAAGAACAAGATCAAAAAGGGCGAGGAGTTCACCGTCACGGTGCGCTACTCCGGAATCCCCTCCGAGGTCGAGGTCCGCGGGCTGAAGAACTGGTACCGCACACCCGACGGCGCGGTCGTCGCCAACGAGCCGCAGGCCGCCTGGTGGTGGTTCCCGAGCAACGACCACCCGTCGGACAAGGCCACCTTCGACGTCTCCGTCCAGGTCCCCGACGGCTACCAGGTCGTCAGCAACGGCCTGCCCGCCAGGCCCGTCTCGAAGGCCGGCTGGACCCGCTACAACTGGCGCTCCGACAAGCCGCAGGCCACCTACCTGGCCACCCTCGCCGTCGGGAAGTTCGACGTCAGCAGCGGAGTCAGCGACAACGGCGTGCCGTTCTACAACTACTACAGCAAGGACCTCGGGGCGAACACCGGCGCCGCCAAGGCCAGCGTGGAACGCACACCCGAGATCGTCGACTGGCTCGCCGAGCGCTTCGGCCCCTACCCGTTCAACTCCGCGGGCGGCTACGTCCCCAACGTGCGCAGCACGTACGCCCTGGAGACGCAGACCAGGGTGTTCTACAGCCCCATCGCCTTCTCCCGCGGCACCAACGTCTCCGTGGTCGTCCACGAACTCGCCCACCAGTGGTACGGGGACAACACCTCCGTCAAGAACTGGCAGGACATCTGGATCAACGAAGGCTTCGCCCGCTACAGCCAATGGCTGTGGTCGGAGTCCGAGAACGAGGGCACCGCACAGGAACTCGCCGACTGGACCTACGCGTCGGTCCCCGCGACCGACGACTTCTGGAAGGTCAAGATCGGCGACCCCGGCCCGGACAACGAGTTCCACATCGCCGTCTACGACCGCGGGGCGCTGTCGATCCAGGCGCTGCGCAACCGGATCGGCGACGAGAAGTTCTTCCAGATCCTCAAGGGCTGGCCCGTCGAGCACAAGTACGGCAACGCCAGCACCGGCGACTTCCTCCGTTACGCGGAGCGCATCTCCGGCCAGCGGCTCGACGACTGGTACCAGACCTGGCTGTTCACGCCGGAGAAGCCCGCGGCCCCCGCGGCGGCCCAGGCGCGCATCGCCGGACCGCAGACTCCGCCCGTACAGCCGAAGTCCTGGGCGAAGATCCAGGAGACGAACCACATCCACGCTCACTGACCAGGTGTCAGTGAACCTGTGAAACGGTCCCGTTCCGCGATTACGCGGAGCGGGACCGTTGTGTGTCGTGGATGCGAAGCGGGCCCCGCTGTGTTGTAGGTTCCACGGCCATCGTGAACCCCGAGGAGCGGACCACATGAGCACAACCGGAACAGCAGCAGCCTTCTACACCGCGACAGGGAAGAGTCGCTACAGCGCGACCGCGCACACCCGGGGGCCGTGGGACGCGGGCTCCCAGCACGGCGGCCCGCCGGCGGCACTCCTCGGGCAGGCGATCGAAACCAGGGACGGCGTACGGGACGACCTGCGCGTCGCGCGGATCTCGTTCGAGATCCTGCGACCGGTTCCGATCGCCGAACTCGAAGTAGAAGTACGGGTGTTGAGGTCGGGTCGTACGGTCGAACTCATCGAGGCGTCGCTCCGCCCGGTAGGCGGGAAGGAGGTCATGCGGGCGACAGCGGTGCTGCTCCGGGCGGTGCCCGAGTCGGTCCCGCAGGTTCAGTTCGCTCCGGCGGTCCCTGCCGCGCAGGAAGGCCGTACGGTGCCGTTCTTCCCGCTCGACTACGACGAGGGCCACCACGCGGCGATGGAGTTCCGGTTCACGGACGGCGAGTTCGTCGCCAACGGCCCGGCCACCGGCTGGATGCGGATGCGCTACCCGCTGATCGAAGGCCAGGAGATCTCCCCCCTGTCCCGGGTGCTGATCGCTGCGGACACCGGCAACGGCATGAGCAACGTCCTCGACTGGGCGACGCACATCTTCATCAACCCGGACCTGACGGTGCATCTACAGCGCTACCCGGTCGGCGAATGGGTGTGCGTCCAGGCCAGTACGAGCATCGACCCGGGCGGCATCGGGCTCGCGGAGTCGGCGCTGCACGATGAGAAGGGACCGATCGGGCGCGGGGCGCAGAGCCTGGTGATCGCGCCGCGCTGAGCCGGTCGGTCCCAGGCGTACCGCTGTCAGGGCTCTGTGCTGTGATCCCCGCAGGCGAAGATCTTCTCGGCCGGTGGGGGAACTGTGAGCGGCGAACTGGTGGACACAGCCTGGCACCGCCGCTCGCGGCGTTGCCGAATCCTCCAGGTATGACCGATACGAGTTCGGATCCGGCGCCTTGCGACGCACGGCGCCAGACAACACGGCCTGGTCCGGCGGGAAACCCAGAACAGGACCTTAGTACAGACTAAGTTGGACTATCCCCGACTCGTTTCCGGCCCGAGAACCGACAGGACCGCGATTACGCGGGAGCCGGATCAGCTGTCTGCGACGGGCCCGGCGCGGTCGGTCCGGACCGCTTCGAAGATCGCCGAGCGTCGACTGTTCCCAGTGGATTCGGTCGACGCGGAGCGGTGTGGCAACTCCGGGAACCCATTGCCAGGCTGAGCCGTCATCGGGAATGCGGTGCGAGGATCATCTTCCGGCGCTGGGCCTGATGGCCTGTCAGAACGATGGCCGACAGGGCTGATCCGCGAACCCTGACATCAGAAGGAAGAAAACATGGGCGAATTGATCGCCGTCGCCGTAATCACCGTCCTCGCCGTCATCAGCCCCGGCGGGGACTTCGCCATGATCACCAGGAACAGCTATCTGTACGGCCGGAAAGCCGGTCTCATCGCAGCAGCGGGCATCGCCCTCGGCGTGCTGGTGCACGTCACGTACACGATGCTCGGCATCGGCCTGCTGATCTCCCGGAACCCGTCGCTGTTCACGGCGATCAAACTGGTCGGGGCGGCGTACCTGGTCTACATCGGCGTCAGGACGTTCACCACCCGCGCCAGGGTCGATGTCGACCTGTCGGACGCGCCGCCGATGACCTCCCTGGCCGCGCTGCGCACCGGGTTCCTGACCAACGTGCTCAACCCGAAGGCCACACTGTTCGTGGTCAGTACGTACACCCAGGTCATCCACGCGGACACGCCGTTCGCGCTCCGGCTCGGCTGCGGGCTGTTCATGTCGGTGACACACCTGGTGTGGTTCAGCCTGGTGGCGGTGTTCTTCTCGATCGCCAGGCTGCGCGTCGCGCTGCTCGACCGGCAGACAGTGGTCAACAAACTGATCGGCACGGCGCTTGTCGGGCTCGGGGCGACCTTGGCGCTCGCTCCGATGGCTTGACCGGGCCGGCTGTTCAACCCCGGAGGGGGGGGGGGGGGGGGGGGCGGCGCCCCCCCCCCCCCCCCCCCCCCCCCCCCCCCCCCGCCCCGGCGGGCGCCCCGCCCGGGGCGGGGCGGGCGC
>NZ_JBXAWK010000102.1:0-11345 GCF_057291755.1 Kitasatospora sp. UYEF31 | reverse complement strand
CACCCGACGATCCAACCACACGCCGCAGCAGGACCTCACACGCCGTCACGGAAACGCGTCCTGCATCACGCTCCGATTACCCGCTGAATGTTTACCTCGCGTCCTTGGCCAAGTACGGGATGGCGACCAAGGCCACTTCGCTGCGGAGCCTCAAGCCGGCGCGGAAGGTCGCCACGGTGCTGGCCACCGTCCGGCAGTTGGAGACGGTGGCGGTGGACGACGCCCTTTTGCTGTTCGACGTGTTGATGGCCACCAAGCTGCTGGCGCGCGCCGAGCGGCTGTCCAACGCCGAGCGACTGCGGAGCCTGCCCCGGTTCCGCCGGGCGGCGGCGAAGGTCGCCGCGGCGGTCACCGTCCTGCTGGAGGTGCCGCAGGGCACCGGCGGCCGGGCAGTCACCCTGGCCGAGACGTGGAACGCGATCGAGGAGGTGATCAGCCGTCAGAAGCTGGAGGCCGCCCTTGCGGAGGTCGCTTCCTTCCTGCCCGACGAGGACGGGGACGACGACGCGGACTGGCGCACCGAGCTGGTCAACCGGTACGCCACCGTCCGCGGATTCCTCGGCCTGCTCGCCGAGACCATCGCCTGGGGCGCCACCGCCGCGGGCGAGCCGGTGGTGGCCGCGCTGCGCGCGCTGCCGTACCTGGTCGCGCGCCGTCGGCCCGAGGCCACGGACCTGGGGGAGCACGCCTCTTTGGTGACCGGGTCGTGGCGTCGTCTGGTGTTCGCCAACCCGGGCCTGGAGCCGGGCAGGGTCGACAAGGCCGCGTACACCTTCTGTGTGCTGGAGCAACTGCACCGGGCCCTGCGTCGGCGGGATGTGTACGCGATCGGCGCCGACCGGTGGGGCGACCCGCGCGCCCGGCTGCTGGACGGCCCCGGGTGGGACGCGCTGCGGCCGCGGGTGCTGCGGGCCCTGGGACTGCCCGAGAACGCCCACGAGCACCTGGCGGAGCTGGCCGCCGACCTGCACGGCGCCTACCGCACCGTGGCCGACGGTCTGCCGGGCAATGACGCGGTCCGCGTCGAGAACGGAAAGCTGCGGCTGGACAGGCTGGAGGCGGTGCCCGATCCGGTGGGCATGGCAGAGGCCCGGAAACTGGTCTACGGGCTGCTGCCGCGGATCGACTTTCCCGAACTGGTGCTGGAGGTGGCCGAGGCCACCGGATTGTGGGGCCCGTTCTGCCATGTCTCGGGTTCGGACGCGCGGGCCCCGGACCTGGATCTGAGCCTGGCCGCGGTGCTGGTCAAGGAGTCCACCAACACCCCGTGGGCGACGGTGGTCAAGGCGTCGGTGCCCACGTTGACGCGGGGCCGGCTGGTGGGGGTGGACCAGGCGTACTTCCGCGCCGAGTGCGTCCGCGCTGGCGCCCCGCTGCTGGTGGCCGCGCAGGGCGCGGCGGACATCGCCGCGGACTGGGGCGGCGGGCTGGTCGCCGGGGCGGACGGCATGCGGTTCGTGGTGCCGGTGAAGTCGATCGCGGCGCGGCCCAATCCGAAGTACTTCGCGGCGACCAAGCGCCGGACCGGAGCGACGTGGCTCAACGTGGTCTCGGACCGGGTGATGGGCCTGGGCGGCTTGGTGCTGCCGGGCACCCAGCGCGACTCCCTGCACATCCTGGACGCGATGCACCAGCTGGACGTCGCCGAGCACCCCGAGATCGTCACGACGGACGCCGCTTCGTACTCCGACCTGGTGTTCGAGCACATCAACTTCAACGGCGTCTACCCGTTCGTGCGGCCGGGCCTGGCCGGCGGGCTGCGGCCTTTGCGCGACCCGAACGCCGCCGACCTGGAGTAACAGTCAGGCCCTGGGAAAGTCCGCACACCGGACGGCTGTGTAGCACCACCCAATCCCACAGACACAGACGGCTCTGTCGGTGTGACGCTCCGGGAACTCGGAGCCCTCCTTTGCGGAACCGATACGGCAACGGCGAACACACGGGGAATCGCGGGACCGGCGCGGGCACCCCGGCAGAGGGTCAGCCCAGGACGACAGGGCGCTCGGGGGTGCCGGCGGTGAGGACGCCGGTGATCAGGTCGCCGAGGCCCAGCGGGTAGATTGTCTCACCGGTGGCGCGCAGTTCCTCCAGGGTCCACCAGCGCAGGGCCCGGATGGTGTCGGGCTGGGTGGCCCGGTCCGGATCCAGATCGCCCGGGGTCAGGCGGGCGAGGTAGTACCGCTCGACCTGGCGGACTGGGTGTTCTCCGACCCGGTGGTCGTGACTGCGTTCGGCCAGCTGCGCGCCGAGGTCGACCGTGTCCGGGTCGACGCCGAGTTCTTCGCTCAGCTCGCGCAGGGCGGCGGCCCGGTGGTCCTCGCCGGGGTCGACCCGGCCGCCGGGGGTGGCCCAGAAGCCGCCGTGCTCGTCGTAGCGCAGCAAAAGCACCCGGTGGTCGTCGTCCAGTGCGATGACGCGGGCGGCTTCGCGCCGGGGTGGGGTCATGCCGCCAGTGTGGCAGTCAGGCCCGCTCGACGAGGTAGTCGCCGATGCACACGGCGTCCAGGTCGCACGCCTGGAAGGTGGCCAGCGCGTGGGCGGGGGTCTCCACGATGGGCTCCTGGTCGTTGAAGGAGGTGTTCAGCAGGACGGGGACGCCGGTGATCTGGCCGAAGTGCTCGATCACCGCGGCGAAGGCCGGGGAGGTTTCGGGGTCGACGGTCTGGACGCGGGCGGTCTGGTCGACGTGCACGACTCCCGCGATCCTGTCCGCCGTGTGGGGGCGGACCGGTGGGGCCAGGAGCATGAACGGGCTGGGGACGTCGAGGTCGAACCAGCGGGCGGCGTGCTCGGCCAGGATCGCGGGGGCGAAGGGCCGGAACGGTTCGCGGTGCTTGACGCGGGTGTTCAGCGCGTCGGCGCCGGTGGTGGTGCGGGGGTCGGCGAGGATGCTGCGTCCGCCGAGCGCCCGGGGGCCCAGTTCGCTGCCGCCGCGGAACCAGCCGATGATCCGGCCGTCGGCGATCATCTGGGCGGCGGTGGCGGCGATGTCGCCCTCCCGGCGCCACCGCAAGGGCGTACGGCGGCGCTCCACGAGCCCGGACCGCGGGTCGCGGCGCAGGGCCTGCTCGATCTCGGCGTCGAGGTAGGCGCGGCCGAGGGCGTCGGTGGCCAGGGGGCGGCGCGGGAGGTCGCCGGTGAGCTGGTGCCAGCCGTAGAGCGCGCAGCCCAGGGCCTGGCCGCGGTCGGAGGCGGCGGGCGGGGCGAAGTAGCCGGTGACGGTGGGCAGGCGGCGGAGTTTGTCGGCGGCCACGCAGTTGAGGGCGACGCCCCCGGCCAGGCACAGGTCGCTGTGGCCGGTGGCGGCGACGGCCTGTTCGGCCAGGGTGCCCAGGGCCCGTTCGGTCTGGGCCTGGACGTACGCCGCGGCGTCGATGCCGCGGGGGTCGGTTCCCCGGCTGCCCAGCGGGCCGAAGTCGAAGCCGGTGCGGGCGGCGAGGTCGGCCACGCCGCGGTGGTGGGTGTGCTGGAGGCGGCCGTGGACGGCGGTGCCGGCGACGTCGAACAGCGGGGCGACAAAGGCGTGGGGGTCGCCGTAGGAGGCCAGAGCCATGGTCTTGCCGGCTTCCTGCTCGTGCCACCCAAGATAGTTGGTGAAGGCTTCGTAGGTGGCGCCGATGCCTCCGGCGCGTGGTCGGCCGGGCGGGGTGCCGCCGAGGCGGCGGATCGTGTCGGGGGTGGCCGCGTAGACGGTTTCGGTGTCGTGGTTGTTGCCGCCGCCGTCGACGACCAGCACGGTGGCCGTGTCGTAGGGGCTGAGGCAGAAGGCGGTGTACGCGTGGCTGAGGTGGTGGTCGACGGCGGTGATGCGGGCCGGGGCCACGCCCAGGAACGCCAGGCCGGTCTCGCCCGGGGCCGGGGCGTGCTGTCCGATGCCGCTGACCGCGATCAGGTCGACGTCGTCGAGCCGGCGCCCGGCGGCCTGGAGGCAGTACAGCAGGGCGGCCTGCCAGCCGGGGCTGTAGCGGGTGCGGTTGAGCCGTTCCTCGCTGATCGCGACCATCGTGTCCTGGGTGATCAGGGCGGCGCCGCCGTCGTGGCCGAGGTTGAGGCCCACGACGCACGGGGTGCGGGCGGTCACGACGCCGACCCGGGGTCGGCGGCCAGGAGGTCCCACAGACCGGTGCGGCCGGACGCGTCGCGGTGCAGGGCGCCGAGCTGGCACAGCTGGACGGTGCCGCCCCGGTGGGGGATCGGCTCTGCGAACGGGTGCCCGAACGCCTCCAGCCCGCCGAGGGTGGCGTAGGTGTCGGCGAACTGCCGGGCCAGCGGGGGCCGGGCGGCGGGGGCGGAGGTGGTCACGAGCCGTCGGGCGACGTCGGCCAGGCCCGCGCCGGACAGCAGAGCGGCGACCTTCGCGAGCACGGCGTCCGGTGTCGCGTTGTCGGTGTCGATAACCAGCGGCGGGGACGGGCACAAGGCGGGGGCGACGTCGGTGTAGAAGGTGTGCAGCCGCTCCAGCAGCCCCTGGTCGAACCACTGGACCCAGCGCGGCCGCTCGGCGACGCCGCCGCGCCGGGACAGGCTCTGGGCCGGGCTGACCAGGAGGATCGCGGTCAGGACCCGGTCGGGCAGGGCGGGGGCGATGCGCCGGGCGTAGAAGTCGCGGGCGGTGCGGTAGGGCAGGGCGTCGTCGGCCCGGGTCGCGTAGCAGTAGGCCAGGGCGCCCAGGTGGTTGCGGTCGGAGATCAGCAGCGTGGTGGCCGGGTCGGGGGCCAGCGCCGCCATGGCGCGGGCCTTGTCCAGCTCGTGCCGCAGGAACCACAGGGAGTGCCCGGCCGGTGAGGGGTGCACGGGGGCGCGCAGGCCGGTGGCCAGGCGGGCGTTGGGTTCGGTGAACCACAGGGCGTCGTCGCCCAGGACGGGCACCATGCGGGCCAGTACGGAGGTCTTGCCCGCTCCGGGCGGTCCGTCCAGGACCAGGACGGGGGCGTCAGATCCGGGCATGGTCGGCGGTCCTTTCGTCGGGCGGGCCGAGCGGGGTGACGGCGGCCAGGGCGAGCGCGAGGTCTTCGACCCGGATTGCGAGGTCCGCGCTGGCGGGGAGGTCGGCGGGGTGCTGGGAGGCCAGCCGGCCGGCCACAGCCGTCCACATGGCGGCGAACGGGTCGCCAAAGCCGGCGGTCTCGTTGGTGCCGACGGTCAGACGGGTGGCGGCGGACTGCTGGTAGGGGCGGGCGAAGTCCACGGTGGCGGCGGCCTGGTCGTCGGCGAGATGGAGCTGTTCACAAAAGACCCCGGGGGGCGCCGCGCTGATGATCAGCGTGAACAGTCCCCCGCCGGGGCCCCGCACGATGGCGTGAAGATTCCGCCCGGTCTGGTCCAGCGCGCACGCGGCCGGTTCGGCGCCCGGGACGGCCAGGACCAGGGCGGTCAGCTGGTGGTAGCCCTGCCACAGCAGGATCTTCAACGCCGCGCTCTGCCGGGCGTCCAGACCCGGCGCAGTGGGTTGGGGCGGATCGACGGCGAAGGTGTGGGGGGCGAAGCCGGGCGGTAGCAGCCGAAGCCGGGCGGCCTCGTCGACGCCGTCGGTTTTGATCAGCCAGCCGCCGGACGGCTCGGGGACGGCGGCCAGCGCGGCGTGCAGGGCCGGGTCATGGGCGCGCATCGCTCCAACCTCCAGCAGCAGTCCGGCCTGCCGGGCCCGGGAGGCCAACGCCCGGGTCCGGGCGACGTCCAGGCTGACCGGCTTCTCGGTGAAGACGTGGACCCCGGCGGCCAGGGCCGCCTCGATCAGGTCCTCGTGCACGCCGGTGAGCACGACCAGCAGGTCCGCTCCGTCGAGCAGGTCGCCGGTGCTCCGCGCGACGCGGGGCACCGCGAAGCGCCGGGCGGCGCTGCGGGCCCGGTCGAGTTCGCGGTCGGCCAGGGCGACGACGTCGAACGCGGGATCGCGGGCGAGGACCGGGAGGTGGAGGCCGAAGGCGGCGGCGCCGCAGCCGGCGACCGCCAGCTTCCACGGGTGTGGGACACGGGTCATGGGGACACCCGCGCAGTCCAGCATGTGGTGGCCGCCTGGTGGGAGCGACGGGCGATCTCGCCCACGGGCAGGGCGCGCAGGACGGGGTTGAACAGTTCCACCGAGACCGGCCCGCGGTAGCCCACCGCGGTCAGGGCCTGGGCGAAGACCGGCCACGGCAGGGTTCCGTCGCCGGGGAACAGGCGCCGGGCGTCGGTCCATGGGTCCACCGCGCCGCACGTGGGGATGTCGGCGATCTGGACGTGGGCGACCGTGCCGGGGCCCAGCGCGGTGATGTGCCCGGGGTCGGCTCCGGCCGCGGCCCAGTGGAAGGCGTCGACCAGGACCAGCGCGTTGGCGCGTCCGGTCTGGTGCAGCAGGTCGGCGAGCCGCGGCAGGGTGCCGGCCACCGGGTGGGGGCCGTCCAGCTCGGGCGGAAGCCCGGAAACGACGCTGACGGCTTCGACGGCCAGGGTCACCCCGTGGTCGGCGGCGGCCTCGGCGAGGGTGCTGATCCGCTGCCGGGCGGTGTCCAGCGCCTCGGCCTGGGGCAGAGTCGAGCGGGGGTTCAGCACGGTGGTGGCGACGGGGCAGCCCAGCGCGGCGAACGCGGCCAGCCGTGGTGCGAGTTCGCGCAGGCAAGCGGCGAAGGCGTCGGGGCCGGTCAGCAGGGGGGCGGGCAGCACCGGCCCGGCGGGCAGGATGCCGCTGGCGGCGGCCCCGGTCAGCCCGTGGAGGTCGAGCAGGTCGCGCAGCCGGTCCACGCCGTGGGCCTGGGCCTGCTGGATGGACAGTTCGACCGTCCGGAATCCGGCCTCCGCCGCCAGGGCGAGGAACCGCGGGAGCGGGACGCCCGCGAGGGTGGCCGGGTTGAGGCAGGGCGCGAACACCACCGGCCCGTGTTGGGGTTACGAGGTGTTACGGCCGGAGGCCGCCCCCCGGGGGGCGGCCTCCGGCCGTAACACCTCGTAACCCCTACAGGAGCGGATCACGTCGGTTCGGGGTTCGGACCAGGGCTGTACGCCTTGCGGGGCACCAGCGCGAATCCCGGCCCGTCCTTAAGTAGCTCCGGATCCCTGATCAGGTGATGTCGAGGGTCGGGTTGGTGTCCCACGAGGTGCGGGTCTTGACGTACCGCTGGGAGAAGGACCGCGACCCCGGCGCGTGCCGGGAATGCCGGGCGACCTGGTCGGCCGCATGCCCGGCGTCCAGCGCCGCGTTGATCCAGCCGTGCCGCATCGAGTGCGACGTCACCCGGCGTTCGACCGTCTTGGCCGCGGCCCGCAGCCGGCGCCGCCGACCCGCCAGCACCGCAGTCTCCGCGTCCTCATCCTCGTCGAGCCTGGCCGCTTCCAGCGCTTCGGTCTCCCGTACGTTCGCCTCCTCGGCGGCCTGGACCTCCTCCTCGGTCGGCGGCACGATGAGCTTCGCCGCCCGCGCGGCGGCGGCGATGATCCGCCGCACCGTACGCTCCCCGATCCCCCCGGCCCGCGCGGAGTCCTCGGACCGGTGACCGGCCGCGCTGTCACTGAGGTTGCCGTGCCGGTCGATCCGACAAAACAACGGACCGGCCGCCTGCCCGCCGGCCTCCTCCAGCGCGGTGCGCCAGGCGGCCACCGCCACCACCGGGCACAGCCCCGGATCGTCCTGCGCGACCAGGCGCACGACCGCGCCCTTGCCGGTGGTGTCGGTCTTCGACGTGCGGATCACCACCTCCAGCGCGGCTTTCTCCCGAGGCCGCCCGGTGGTCTTGTCCCGGAACCGGGCGGTGGTGACGGTGAGGTCGTGCCAGTTCAGCGCGGCCGTCTCCGAACACCGCGCGGCCAGGAAGTAGCCGAGGACCAGGACCGCGGCGTCGCGGGCGCCGCGGACGGTGTCGCGGTGGCAGGTGGCGACCATCGACCGCAGCTCACCGGGTGTCAGCGCGTGGGCCTGCAGCGGCCCGGCGGGCACCAGCGGGTCGGCCGCCTCCTCCCGGGCCCGCGCGGACACGATCATCCGGGCCAGGTGCCGGTCGGCCTCATCCATCGTCAGCCCGTGCAGGGTGAGCCTGGCGGAGACGGTGCCGCGGTGGGCGCGCAGGGTGTCGGCGGGGTGGGCCAGGTCGGCCAGGTGCGACAGGTAGTCCGGCACGGTCCCCGGTTCCCCGGGGGCCTTGCCGTGCTTGGCGCACCAGCGTTCGTACCTGCCCCAGCGTTCGTACCTGCCCCAGCGTGAGGCGCGGGCCCGCCGGGATTCGGGCGGGATCCCGGACGCGGCCCGCCGCAGGGTCGACTCCCGGAACCGGGATCCCGGACCGGCCGCCGCGTCCCGGGTCCGGCTTGGGGCCGAGGGAAGGGGGAGCGGGACGACGTTGGCCGGCTGGTCGCCGGGTCCGGTCCGCGGCGCCACGGTGTGCCGGACCGGGGCGCTCCGGCGGGCCGGGGCGTTCAGCCCGGCGGTCGCGGCCGGTGTCGGCACCAGGTCGGCCAGCCGGCGGTCGGCTTCCGCCTGGTCGAACACCGCCGGGTCGAAGCGGGACGACAACAGGGTCTCCGTGGCTTCGCGGTAGCGCGGGCCCTTGCGCGAGCGCAGGGCGGTGAGCAGGTGGGCGTAGCCGTGCGGGCCGCCGCAGTCCTCCGGCGGGCAGGCCCGCGCGCCGCCCGTACACCGCGGATAGACCACGCCGTCCTTGGCGGGCACGACCTGCTCGACGGTCAGCAGGTGTTCCCAGCTGTCCCCGAGGTCGTACACGTAGCCGAGCGCCGCGCCCGGCCCGGGCAGCTGGGCGCCGACGGTGGTGTTGCCGGAGGAGCGGCCGGTCTGCGTGCTGCCGTAGCCGGTGCCGAAGGCGTGGAGGTGGAAGTCCTCCCAGCCGAACGCGGCCTGCAGCACCTCGTGCAGATCCTGGAGCGTGGCCGTCGATGCGATCTCGATGCGCCGCCACACCGGGGGGTTGACGTCCAGGAGGACGGCCTTGATCCGGTGCACGGTGTCCATGACGACCACCCTATCCACGGGGCCGTACCGGACATCAGAGTGCAGGGCCGTCCGCCCTGATAGAGACCTGTGAAAATCCCCAGTGCTGCTCTGCTTCCCCACTTCATCAAGCCCTTGACGAAGTGGGGAGACTGGGGAGCAGGGTGAGCACGCCAGGCAGGGATCCATAAGAATCACCGGCATGACGCGCCCCAGGAACAGCACCCGATCCCTCGAAGAGCTCGAGTCCGACTGGTGGGGCGATCCTCCGGTGGGATCCACTCGCTTGGTGACCGTCGCCCACCAACTCCGGCAGCGGCCCGTGGACACGCTGAGCGTCGAAGACCTCCGGCTGCTGATCGGCCAGCAGATCGGCCTTCCGCACTTGATCCCGCTGGCATTGACGCAGCTGAACAGGAATCCACTGGCCGAGGGTGATTTCTATGAAGGGGACCTTCTTGCGGCCGTCCTTCGTGTCAACCGTCCGTTCTGGGACGGTCAGCAAGCCTTCGAGGCACAGCTCCGGAGCATCCTGGCGGGCCTGTCCGCGCCGCCCGCGGAGCTGTCCAAACTCATCTCAGCCTTCTGACACCGAAAGACCGTCCGGTGCTCCGCCGTCCGGCAGGCCGGCGGAGCACCCAAGATCGGCCGTGGTCATCGTGGAGACCACCTCCCGCGGAAGCCGCGGTTGGGGCACGATGGGGAACGGACCGGTAGGCCGAGCCACAGGAGGCCGGGATGGGAACCCACGAGAAGCCCGCGCCCGATCCGGGCAAAGGCAAACCGCCCCCGGGGAACTCCGACGGCCAGGTCCCGCCCGCACCGGACCCGGGCGGACAGCACAAGAAGAAGTAGGCGCCGTGGACATCGAGTTCGCCGACCACCATCAGCGGTTGCTCGCCGCCATGGACCCCTGGTGGCCCGACGATTCCCCGTGGATCCGCCAGGCCGCCGCGGCGCTGCCGCGTGAACGGTTCGCCCCCGACACGATGTGGGAGTGGGACGGGACCGCGTACGTTCCGGTCCACCGGCACACCGATCCGCGGCGGTGGGCCGACGAGGTCTACCCCGGCCCCTTTGCCGGAGCCGTCACCCAGGTCCGCGACCAGGAGGCCACCTCCAGCCTGTCCTGTGAATCCATCGTCGCCGACATGGCCGACTCGCTGTGCCTGGAGCCGGGGATGTCTGTCCTGGAGCTGGGCACCGGGCCGGGCCGCAACGCCGCACTGCTGGCGTGCCACGCCGGACCCGGTCAGGTGGTCAGCGTCGAGACCGACGCCCGGCTCGCCGCCGCCGCCCGGCGCACCCTCGCCTCCGTCGGCGCCGACGTCGCGGTGTACACCGGCGACGGCCTGGCCGGCTGGCCCGCCGCCGGGCCGTACAACCGGGTCATGGCGACGTTCGCGGTCGAGACGGTGCCCTGGGCGTGGATCGAGCAGACCCGGCCCGGTGGGCGGATCGTCACCCCGTGGGGCCGGCTGGGCCACGTCGCCCTGACCGTGGCCGCCGACGGGCAGTCGGCCATCGGCTGGATGCAGGGCCTGGCCCAGTTCATGCCCGCCCGCGGCACGACCCCCGGCCCCGGATACGCCCAGGTGCACGGCGACGACGAACCGGACGACCAGCGGCCGGTGCTCCGCGGTCTGGAACCGCTGCGCGACGACCAGAACCTGCGGTTCGCGCTGCGTGTGGCGCTGCCCGAGCTGGCGGTCACCACCGCGGTGGACGACGACGGACTCAACGCCTGGCTGCACACCCCCACCGCGTGGGCGGCGTTTACCGCGACCGGCGGCGGAAAGACGGCGGCCAGCCAGGGCGGCGCCGGCCGCCTCGCCGACCTGGTCGAGCAGGTGTGGGACTACTGGGAGGCCAGTGGCCGACCATCGGTGTACGACTTCGGCATGACCGTGACACCCGCGGGTCAGACGGTATGGCTGCATGATGCGGATACCGGGCCGTGGTGGCCAGCGAGGGCATGAGGGCGTCCCAACCACCCACACCTGGCGTTTCGACGGTGGCGGTCTTCCTCCGCTTACTCCGCCCGCTACCTGGCGGCCTGAGGTGTAGCTGCGGGCGGACTGAGGCTCCCCCGCTAGGGCCTGTTCTGAGTTCAGATCACAACCGGGTTGTTTGTCCTCCGCTCGGATATGTGAACTGGTAGCACGGATGTATGGGACGTGGTGACCTGACTGATGGCGAGTGGGAACTAATCGAGCCGTACCTCCCGCTGGGGGCGTCCGGGCCGATCCCCGACCTGCGCGGCTACCTCAACGCGGTGATGTGGCGGTTCCGTACGGGCAGCCCCTGGCGTGACGTACCGGAGCGCTACGGCTCCTGGTCGACGATCTACGACCGGTTCCGGCTGTGGGCGACCACGGGGGTCTTCGCGTTACTCATGGAGATGATGATCGCCGAGGCGGCGGCGCGG
>NZ_JBXAWK010000101.1:0-11588 GCF_057291755.1 Kitasatospora sp. UYEF31 | reverse complement strand
CCCCACGACGATCACCGTGATGAGCTGCGCGAGCACCCCAACGACTTGTCACACCAGGCCCGGTGACCTGCACGAATCACGATGAAACTTCCTCAATCAGTAGTTTCTGAAAAACGTCTGCCGCAGTCTTGTCCCGACAGCCAGTCACCAGAATGTCCAGGACCTTGTCCTCGTGGTCGACGGCCCGCCACAGGTACTTCAGCTCGCCGTTGACCTTGAGAAACACCTCGTCCAGGTGCCACTTGCCGCCCGACTGCGGGCGACGTCGGCGCAGAGCGGCCGCGTGGAGGGGACCGAACATCCGTGCCCACTGACGGACCGGCTCGTACGGCACGACAGCACAGCGTTCCAGCATCAGCTCCTCGGCCCAACGGAAGCTGAGGGGAACTGGTGATACGGCCGCACGCAGTGCGCGATGATCTCCGGCGGATACCAGAAGCCCCGGTACGACGGCACCTGAACAGCCCCGCTGAGACCGGGGAGGGACGAGATGCGGGGCTGTTGGACGAGCATGACTCGAGGGGAGAATCGGCATGCTAGTCGCTGATGGCCCCTCTGGGGTGGTGGGGGGAGGTACTGCGCGGCGGCGGGATCACCCGAGGTAGGTGGCGTGGCAGTGGACCGGCCCGAGCGGCGCGGGTCGTGCCAGGGCGACTAGCGACAGGCCGTGCGGGGGCAGACCGTGCACTGTCAGGGTGGAGGGGCCCAGGGACTGGCTGTCGACGACGCCGGCCCTCAGACGGGCCGCCGGGTGGGGGCCACCGGGCACCCCTATCGACAGCGCGAGCGGGCCGTCAGCGGCGAGGGCGAGCAGCCAACGGTGGGCGTGGTGGACGGTGGCCACCGCCAGCGGCCGGGTGCCGGGGTCCACGATGAGCAGGGCGGTACGGAAGTCGCTCGCCGGGTCCCAGCGCAGCACGATCCGTTCCGGGCCCACTCCCAGGTACCCGGCCAGCGCGCGGCGGGCGCCCGCGCGGGCGGCGAGGAACCAGCTCCGTTCGTCGTCCCGGGCGATGCGGGCGCCGCGCAGTTTTTCCGCCCGCCCCAGCAAGGCGATGTCCTCCCGCCGGCCACCGGTCTCCCCGCTGCCGTACCAGACATGCACTGCGCCAGAGGGCAGGGACGGCGTAGCACGGTCTCTCACATCCGGAAGGGTGAGGCCAGGCGGACGCCTACGGAGCAGGGCGCCAGGAAGGACTCGGCCGGGCGGCCGGCGAGGAGCCGGGTGCCGAGTTCCCTGGCGTGCTCCTCGGTCAGGATCAGTTCGACGTAGTCGCCGCCGTCCCGGATCGAGATATGGAGGGACACGTTGCGTTCGGAGTCGAGCAACAGGCCCACGGTCTCGTCTACCACTCCGGGGATCATCGAGGGCACGCGCTGGGTGGTGGTCGGTGCGTACGGGGACATAGTTTCCTCCAAGGAAGGGGAGTCGGCAGGGGGCAGGGGCGGGCTTATTCCGAGCGGGACGGCAGGAGAGCGGCCCTGATCCGCGCTCCGAACAGGCCGACGGTCAGGCCGAGGACGATCAGCAGGAGGGACAGGACCTTCACGGCCGACAGCCGCTCGCCGAACAGGGCCATCGACGCGACGATGCCGAAGACCGGGACGAGCAGGGACAGCGGGGCGACTGTGGACACCGCGTACTCCTTAAGCAGCCAGTTCCACATCCAGTACGCGAACAGTGTGTTCGGGTAGACCTGGAACAGGACGGAGGCAACGGCAGTCAGATCCACCTGGGACGCCAGCCGGGTCCAGCCGGAGGTGCCGTCAGCCAGCAGGTCGAGGGCGAACAGCGGTATGGGGGAGAAGACGCAGGACCACACCAGGAAGCCCAGGACGTCCCCGGGGGCAGTTTTCTTGAGGATGATGTTGGCCACGCTCCAGGACGCCGCGCCGAACAGCACCAGGCCGAGCCCGGGGAGCGTCACGCTGCCGTCGGTGATGAATGCGGTGCAGGCCAGGCCCGCCAGGGCCACGGCGGCTCCCGCGCACTGGAAGCGGGTCAGCGGCTCCCGGAACACCAGGGCACCGAGGAAGATGGTGAGGAAGGCGCTCGCCTGGAGCGCCAGCGAGGCGATGCCGGCGGAGAGCCCTGCCCGTACGCCCAGGTTGACCATGCCCCACAGGCCGACCCCGAACACCGTTCCGTACGCGGCGAGATGACGCCAGGGAACGTCGGGGCGACGGATGAAGAGGACCGCGGGGAATGCGCAGAGCGTGAAGCGGATACCGGCCAGGATGAACGGGTCGACCGATGCGAGACCGATCTTGATCACCGAGAAGTTGATGCCCCAGATCGCGGTGATCAGCACCGCGAGTGCGATGTGCTTGCTCTTCATGCCCTACGCCACCGGCCGCGTGGAGTGGAACGCCCGACGGTGCCACACCAGGGGGTCGGCGTCCCCGTGCACGCGCACCCCGGTCACCTCGCCGATGAGAAGCTGGTGGTCACCGACCGGGATCAGGTCCGCGGTACGGCAGTGGAGCACCGCGGCCGCGTCCGTCAGGAACGGCAGGACGTCGCCGGGCCAGTCGTCGAAGTCGAGGCCCCCGAAGCGGTCGATACCCCGGGAGGCGAACTGCCTTGCCGCCGCGGTGTGCTGGGTGCCGAGGAAGTTGACGGTGAACCCCGCCGCTCCGGTGAGAGCAGACCGGCAGCTGGAATCGTTGGCCAGCCCCACCAGGATCAGGGGGGCCCAACGACACCGAGGTCACCGCCGAGGCGGTGAAGCCTTTGCGGTCCCCGTGCGCGTCACGGGTGGCGACGATGCTCAGCGGGGCCGCGAGGAGCGACATCGCTTCGCGGAAGGTGTGGCCGTCCACGGGGGTGGATACGTCCTGGGCCATTGCGGTCACGGTTTTCCTCACGGGTGGGTACGGGCTGCTGCTGCCGACGGTGTCACTGGGCTGGAACAGGCTCCGGGGCAGGCTCCGGGGCAGGCTCCGGGGCAGGGTCCGGGGCAGGCTCCGGGGCAGGGTCCGGGGCTGCGGACTGTGCCGCGACCCGGCGGAAGCTCCGGATGGTCAGCGGCAGCGCGACGGCGCCGAACACGCTGAGCGCCACCGCGAGTACGGCCACCAGGCGCTGCGGGCCGATGGCGGTGCCGACGGTACTGATGAGCAGGCCGCCGATCGGATAGGACAACAGGCCGATCAGGAAGAAGGGCCCCATCACCTTGCCCAGGTGCTCCTGCGGGATGACCTTGACCCGCTCGGTCCGGTTGAACACGTTGAAGTACGCGACACCGCACAGCGCGGCCACGAACGCGGGAGCGTACACCGTGAATGTCGGGGCGAGCCCCAGGACGAGCAGGCACACGCACAGCGTGAGGTAGCCGATGATGCCGAGCAGCCCCACACCGAACCGTTTCAGCAGCCGCGGCGTCATGAGGAGGTTGACCAGCCCGGCAGCCCCGACCAGCATGTTCAGGATCGCGAACGAGGACTCCGGCGCGTCGAAGACGTCGGTGACGACGGCTGCGTTGGCACCGAGCATGGTGGCGAAGACCAGGTTGATGGAGAAGTTCAGGCTAGCCAGCAGGAGCACCGGCCGGTTGCCGAGCAGCAGCTTCCAGCCGAGCCCCAGCTCGCCCAGGCTGCCCCGTACCGTGCCGGCACCGGCAGTGCGCGCGCCGCGCGGCAGTCTGAGCCAGCAGGCCCCGGCCGCGAGGAACATCAGCGCCGCGAGACCGAGCAGCCAGATCTTGCCGAGCACCGCCACGGCCAGGATCGCCAGGCCCGGCCCGAGCGCCATGGCTAGCAGTTCCATGTTCTGGAAAAGCGCCTGGGTGCGCGGGAGCTCCTCCTTGGTGGCGAGCTGCGGCACGGTCTTCTCGATGGCCATCCGCACGGGTGCGACCAATGTGGAGAGCAACGCCCCGTTGACCATCAGCGCCCCGATCGTCCAGGACGGCTCGGTCGCGCAGACCACCACGGTCACACCGAGGAGCACGCCGCGCGCGGCGTTGGCGCGGGAGAACAGCCGGGTACCGCCGTCCCGGTCCGCCATCAGCCCGGCGAACGGGTACACCAGCAGGCAGGGCAGCCACTCCACGGCGTAGGCGACGCCCAGTAGGGACAGCCGGCCCGACTCCAGGAAGATCAGCAGCGGGACGCTGAACAGGACCAACTGCTCGGCCATCAGACCGAGCAGCACCCCGCCGGCGAACAGGGACCGCCTCAGGCGCAGCCCGTTCATCGGGCGGCCACCACGAGCGGATCGGCCACAGCACGCTGGCCGGGCTGCCGGCCAGTCGACTGTCCGACCGGCTCCGCGGTCCGCTCCAGTTCACGCAGCAACGGCATCACACCGGTGTAGAAGTGCCGCATCTCGTCGCGGGCCGGCCAGCCGGAGAAGATGAACTGGGTCACCCCCGCGGCCTTGTACGCCATGAGCTCGGCGGCGATCTCGGCGTGGCTGCCGACCAGGCACAGGGCGGGGCTGCCCCGGTAGGCGACCGCGCCGGACCACAGCACCGGCGACATCCATCCGTGTCCCGCCTCCTCGGCGAGCCGGAAGGAGTTCCGCACAGCGGCGGAGTCGGCACCGGCCACGAACTCCGACACGAAGGCCCGGAGGTTGTCGTCCGCGCCGCTCATCACCTCGGCGAGATCGCTGAGGGCCTCCTCCCGCGTCGGGCGGGACAGCACCTGCATCCGCAGGCCGACGCCCACGCCCCGTTCCCGGAACGGGACGGTCACCTCGGCGACGGCGGCGGGCGTGTCGCCGTAACGGAACCAGCAGTCGCCGTGGGTCAGCGCTGTGTCCTGGGCGATCCCGGAGGCACCGCTGACGTAGATCTCCGGCCGACCGCCCTCCCAGAACCCGAGGCCCAGCTGGGCGTCCTTGAGTCGGTAGTGGTCGCCCTCGTAGGTCAGCGGGGTCTCACCCCGCCAAAAGCGGTGCAGCACGTCGAGGAACTCGCCGGCCCGGGCGTACCGGTCGTCGTGCGCCAGGAAGTCACCGTAGTAGGCCTGTTCCGCAGGGGAGATGCCCGCCACCAGGTTGAGCGCGATGCGCCCCTTCGACATCCAGGAGACGGTGTTGACCATTTGGGTGAAGAGTGTCGGGGAGAGCAGCCCCGGCCGGTAGGCCAGGATGAAGCGCACCCGCTCCGTCTCGCGCGCCAGCGCCCCGAGGACGGGCAGTGGGTCGGGCAAGCTGTAACTCTGCGCCATGAGCAGGGATTCCACGCCGAGGGCGTCGGCCTCCTGCGCGTACTCCACCGCGCCGTCCAGGTCGAGAAGGTCCGCCCGGTACTTGTCGGTGCCTTTCTTCTGTCCGCTGTCGAGCGATGAGCCCCAGTGGATCCTGAGCTCGGTCATGCCTGTACTCCACTCTGCTGTCGTGAGGGGTTCCCGGAGCCGCCGGTGACGGTACGGATGCGCAGCGACCGGAAAAGAGCCGCCATCCAGTCCCGGGTGTGCGCCGGTGACGAGGTGACCGCGATCCCGGCCAGAGCCGTCTCGTGGGCACCGTAGGTGATGTGGTCGGGCAGCGGGGTTCCGGGCGGGAGTTCATGCCAGGTGACCGTCTCGGGGGAGGCGCGGAAGCCCTCGCTCCCGTCGAAGCCGTCGAACGGTTCGCCGGCCAGGTGGTGTCCGGGGTGGACGAACCAGCCGTACCAGCGCCGCTCCGCCGCAGGGGCGGGCAGCGCGTCCCCGACTGGTTCACCGAGCAGGATCCGCAGTTCCCAGGAGGGTAGGTGAACACCGGTGGCCAGCTCGAAGACCGCGACGACGTCGGCGCCACCGACCCGGTTGCCGACCTCCAGGAACACCAGCTCCCCTTCGTGGACGATCGCTTCCAGGTGGAAGCTGCCGTCCTCGATACGGACCGCCGCGAGGGCTTCGGACACCCAGTCGCGGACGGTGGCGGGACAGTCGATCTGGAACGAGCCCATGGGGATGCCCTGCGCGTAGGCCAGGCAGGTGCCCAGGTACTCGCTGGCGCCCAGGACCAGAATCCGGCCGCCCTCGACGATCCCGTCGTAGTGGCGGACCGGTCCCTCCACGAACTCCTCCACCTGGAAGGCGGACACAGCCTCCGCCCGGTCGGGCCCCGCGGGTGCGGAACCGTCGAGTTCGGCGACACCGCTGCGCCGACCGGCAACTGCCGCGTGGGCCTCGGCGGCGCTGCCGAACACCGTCACGTCCACGCTGGACGCGCCCCGGTGCGGCTTGAGGACCGTCGCCCCGGTCCAGGGCGCTGCGCCGCCGCCCGCCAGGAACGCGGCGAGCGGCAGGAAGCGCGGCGCGCGCAGTCCCGCGTCGGCGACGGCCTGCTTCATCAAGACCTTGTCCCGGGCAAGGGTGACCTGCTCGACCGGGGGGCCGGACACGTCGTACCGCTCGCGCAGCCGGGCCGCGTCGAGGAGCTCGTACTCGGACAGCGAGAGGATCCGGTCGAAGGGGCGCCGCTCCTCGTCCAGCCAGGCGGCGGCCTCGTCGAACGCCGGCCGCTCGCCGGGGCGCTCGACCCGCTCGCACTCCAGGTCGGTGGGGATCGTGTCGAGCGCCGCCCGGGTGCCGAGGTAGGTGACCCGGTGCCGGGCGTGGTCGATGCCCCGGGCGTACTCGATCTTCGGGTAGGGCACACGGTGCAGGATCAGGATGTCCATCAGCAGGCCTCCAGCTCGGTCGTGGGGGTGAGGAGGAACGCCCGGTCCGGACCGCGGCTCGCGTCCAGAGCGGCCGCCCAGGCCGTCCGCAGGGCGCGCACCACGTCACGGAGGTCGACGCGGTCGGTGTGCAGCGTCAGGCAGCCCTGGGCGGCGAAGTCGGCGTTGTCGCGCGGCTCCGCGTGCAGGACGCGCCGATCGGTCACCAGCCAGCCGAAGTCGCGGGCCCGCAGTTCGCCGGCGCGCAGGTGGAGCGCTTCGGCGGTGGCGGCGAGGGCGTCCTGGAACGGGGTGGCACCGGGCCGCAGGTCGGTGGGGGCGAACAGGCGGTCGGAGGTGACGCCCAGCATCACAGTGGCGGCCGAGCAGGTCGGCTCGGGCAGGCCGCTCGGGGTGTCCGCGCTGAACGCGGAGTCCACCCACGCGTGGTAAAGGTCGATTCCGTACACCCAGCGGGCCAGCGACCAGATCTTCATGCCGGCCGGTCGACGGTTCGGCTCGACAACCGCCGTATAGCGGTCGTCGTCACTCAGTTTGATCTCGTTGTGGAACGGCCCGTCGCACTGTCCGACCAGCACATTGGCCTGGCGGCCGGCCCGTTCCAGGGAGGCACGGCCGGTCTCGGTGAGGCGGGCCGGCAGTACCTGCGCGAACTCGACCGGGTAGCGGCCGGCCGCGCTCAACTTCTCGGTGACGAAGGACAGCCGGCCCAAGCCGTCGTAGGAGTACTCGCGGCGGTAGGGAATGATCTGCTCGCAGATCACCCCGGTGGCCAGGTAGGGCAGCACCTCCGCGAAAGCCGCACCCAGGTCGTCGCCGGGCCGGACGAGGACCACGCCGCGGTTGTTTCCCTCCTTGGTGGGCTTGACCACGAAGCCGTCCGGATGGCTGTTCGCGAACGCGCGGAGCGCGTCCAGGGAGTCGATGCGCGCGAAGCCCGGCACCAGGACGCGCTGCGCGGCGAGGGACTCCCGCGCCCGGTCCTCGGCGTGCCGGTAGGTGAGCTTGCAGAACGCCGCCCCCGCCAGGTCCGGCGAGTCCACCGGCAGGTCTAGGCGACGCAGCAATTCGGCACCGCTGCGCACTGCGTTGTCGGAGAAGACGATGCCCGCGGCGAACCCGTGGCGGCGGGTGCCGAGCAGCTTCTCGCCGGCCTCCACGAAGTCCGGGTGCAGCGGGTCGAGGTCGATCACCTCATCGCACAGGAGTCGGTCGGCGTCGGTGGGGGCGGCGCGCACCAGGGTGACCTGGGCGCCGTGCGCCCGGTGCGCGTGGTCGCGCATGCGCCGGACGTCCTCGATGCGGTTCAGGTTGTAGTCGACGATCAAGAACCGGGCCGGGCCGATCGGCATCGTGCTCTCCTGTCTGCCGGTGCTATGCCGGGCGTTCACGTCTCGTACTGGACTTCGATGGCGTCCTGGGACGCCCGTATGAGCGCGGGGAGGAGCCGCTCCCGCTCGTCGAGGGGGAATCTCCACAGCAGTTGGCCTAGGAAGACCTCGCGGGCGTCGGAGTCGATCCGGTCCCCCGCCTTGAGGAGGATCTGTGCCACGACGGGTTGCGCGGGCAGGTCCTCGGCGAGGCTGATGCGGGCGATACGGCCGCGCTCGGCGAAGAACACCCGGAAGAAGGTGGCATGCCGGGCGGGGGACGTGCCGTCCGGCGCGTATGAGATCTGCGCGAGCCGGCGGCGGTAGTGGGCGAGGGCGTCCGGGCCGGGTTGGGCGGCGGCCAGGATCAGGTCGATCCACAGGTCGATCAGGTCGTCCGTACCGTTGAGCGCCTTCACGCTGTGCGAGATCAGACTGCCGCCGACCCGGGGATTCACCTCGATCAGGTCCCACCGGCCGTCGTGGTGGCGGGCCTCGATGTGGAAACAGCCCCAGCGCAGGTCCAGGTGGGCGAGCAGCTGGAGCACCCAGGCATGGCCCTCGGCCAGGTCCGCGGTGTCCAGCGAGCGGGGCGGGCTGACGCAGGCGTTCTCCAGGACCGTGCCGGCGGTCTCGGTGACCTCGGACTTCTCATGCGTCGTACAGGAATTTCTCCGGGTAGAGCGCGGCGACCTGCCCGCCGGGGTGCGCGAGGGTGTCGATGACGGTGGTGCTCAGGCCACGGAAGCCGGCGTAGTAGGCGGCGTACAGTCCGGCCGGTCCGGCGCCGATCACGGTGAGGTCGGTCGTGCGGTCCGGGGCGGCCGTCCGAGGAGGCGTGGTCATGCCGGCTCCCCCTCCCCCCGGGCGCGGGACTCCCGCAGGGCGAGGAGCTGGTGGAGGAATCCGTGGAGTGGCACCGGGACACCGGCCCGGGCGGCAAGTCCCACCACGGCTCCGGTCCAGGCGTCGATCTCGGAGGGCCGGCCGGCGGCGACGTCCCGTTGCAGCGAGGACGTTCCCGCCGCGGGCTGCGCGTCCACGAAGGCGAGGGTCTCCTCGACGATGCCGGCGGGCAGCGTGATTCCGTGGGCCTGGGCGACCAGCCGGATCTCCGTCATCCCGTCGGTGAGCAACTGCCGGGTGCCGGGCCGGGCGCGCAGCTCCCCGATGGTGGCGCCGGTGGCGGCGCCGAGCCCGCCGAAGGGTACGACGAACAGGAACTTCGCCCACAGCTCCGCCCAGATGTCGGCTGGCACGACGGCGGGCACGCCCGCCGCGATGAAGGCGTCGCGGGTCCGGCGGACCCGCGCGCTGTCCCGGTTGTCCCACTCGCCGAAGGTCAGTGAGCCCTGACCGCCGACGTGCCGGATCCTGCCGGGTCCGTCCAGCAGGGTGATGACCTTCGCGACGGCGGGCAGGACGGCGTCCCGGCCGATGGCCTCGGCTGCCTCTCCAGGCGCGGTGACGCCGTTCTGCAGGGTCAGGACGGCGGTGTCGGAGCCGACCAACGGCTCCAGCAGGCGGAGCGCGGGGCCCAGCTGCCAGGTCTTCACCGCGAGCAGGACCAGGTCCACCCGGCCGATCGCGGTGGTGGTGTCTGTGGCGGCCACTCGCGGCACAGTGACAGCGGTGGTGCCGTCGGGTCCCACCACCGTCAGGCCGTGCTTGCGCAGCGCCTCCAGGTGCGGGCCGCGGGCCACGAAATGCACCTCGTGGCCGACTGCGGCGAGCCGGGCACCGAAGTATCCCCCGATGCCTCCGGACCCGATCACGGCCACTTTGATGGCACCGCTCCGGTCCGCCGTAATAGCGTCCGTTCCCATTTCAGAGTCCTCCAGTATATTCCATGCCTTGTAAGCGGTGCCCTGGGGTGCGCGCATCTGAATAGCGCGACTTGGATCGCGCACGGAAATCCTGCAGCGGAACAGGTGACAGGATGGGAAGGAATGGGCGCGGCGACGCCCCGCCGCATTTATGGATGCGGCTTCGATCCCGCGTTCAACGCCTTCCCGCGGCCGCCTCCGCACCACTCCGGTCAGACCCCGGCTCCCGGCGAGTGCCAGATGAAGTCATCGGAAGGACCGGCTTTGACCACGTGCGGAGCGATGGAAGCGCGTGCGGCACCTTCCGGCGAGGCGGACGCGGCCCCGGCAGTCGCACCGACGAGGACGAGCGTGATCAGGACCATAGAAACGACATGAGTACGAAGCAAGATGGAACAATCCCCCAGAAGCTGATTTCGGATCGGAGGGCGCAACCCCTTGCCCTCCTGGATCAGCTTGCCGAACCAATCGCTTGAATGCCATCGAAATCCGGTGGTGACAAGTCACAGACGACTTTCACTCACCCCGAGGGAGGCCGAGACCATGGAAAAACGGACAAAAGCGACAAATAAATCAACTATTCCGGGGCTTTGTGAAATTCATGTAACGCTCTACCGAATGGCGCTCGAGCGGGGCGTGCTCAACCCCACCGCCGCCGCGCTCGATCTGGACCTGCCCGCCGAGGAGGTCAAGGCCGCCTTCGCCGACCTCGTCACCCTCAGCCTGCTGCGGCAGACCCGACAGGACTCGGACCCCGGGAACATCTGGGACGTCTGCGCCGACAGTTCCACCGAATACCTCCCCAGCAACCCCGAAACGGCGGTCACCCACCTGGTCGGGCCCATCGAGGCCGACGTCCGCCGGCTGCGCCGGCGGGCCGACGAGCTCAGCGCCCACGTGATGGCGATGAAACCGGTCTTCGAGGAGGTACGGCAGGGGAACTTCGCCAAGGCACCGATCGAGTACCTCACCACGCTCGACGCCATCCGGGGCGCGCTGGAGCGGATCTCCGCCTCGACCCGGGTCGAACTCCTCGCCGCCCATCCCCAGGTCCCCCCGCCCGAAGCACTGGAGGACGCGTACCGGCGCACCGCCGAACCGGTCGCCCGGGGAGTCCTGTGCCGCACGCTGTATCCGCACGTCGTGCTGTCCCACGGCTACATGCGCCAGTACCTGAGCCGTATGACCGAACTGGGCGTGGAATACCGTACCGTCAGCCACATTCCCGACCGCGTTCTGTTGATCGACGCCGGCACTGCGGTGATCTCAGACCCCGAGCAGCAGCCGGGCCAGGGGGCACTCATCGTGCGGGACCCATCGCTGGTGCGCCACCTCTACCGATCCTGGGAGAGCGTCTGGGTCTCGGCCCGTCCCTTCGAGGACCCCGGAACGGCTGCCGCGCAGATCTCACCCAAGGACGAACTGCGCCGCTCCATCCTCCACCTGCTCGACGCCGGCATGAAGGACGAGATGGCCGCCCGCCACCTGTCGATGTCCACAACCACCTACCGACGCCATGTCGCCGACCTGCTGACCAAACTCGACGCACAGAACCGTTTCCAAGCCGGCAGCTACGCCCGCCGCGCGGGCTGGCTGGACAGCTGACCCGACCTCGATGTCCTGTCCCGGAAACCGTGCTCCACGATCAAGGAACTGACCAGGGTGGGGCAGATGCAGTGAGGAAGTTTCATCGTGATTCGTGCAGGTCACCGGGCCTGGTGTGACAAGTCGTTGGGGTGCTCGCGCAGCTCAGCACGGTGATCGTTGCGGGG
>NZ_JBXAWK010000100.1:0-12154 GCF_057291755.1 Kitasatospora sp. UYEF31 | reverse complement strand
CACCGGTGCGGCCGGGTGCGCAAAAGCCGTGCCGCGCCTCCATCCGACTTCCCCGCCGGAGCCTGGAGCACCGCCGATCCGCCGCCGAATACGCCGCCGAATACGCCAGGGCAGCGACCGTACATCGACACAACGTCGGCAACTCTGTTGCTTTGTTAAGGATTTGGCATGATTCAGCCGCTTCCGAAGCCGGGCCCCTTGTGCGGTGTTGTCGACGGTGTCCTGTGTCGGCGGTCGGCCCCAGTGCCGGCCCCGCAACGGGCCGCTGCCCGACGACGGCCGCCCACACCCTCAGCTGACCCAGAGTCCATTCCCAACAAGGAGTAATCGTGCAGTTTTCCTGTTCGCCCGCCCGTGCGGGTGCCGCCGTCGCCACCGCCGTCGCCGCCGTGCTCCTCAGCGCCGCCCCCGCGATGGCGAACCTTGTGGTCACCCAGCCCACCGTCCCCAGCCTGGCCCCCGGCGCGACCGGCGAGGTGACCTTCAAAGCGACTAGCGAACTCGAAACGAAGTTCGACAAGCTCGTTTTCACCGCCCCGGCCAACACCACGTTCACCCGCAACTCCTACACCTTCGAAGGCGGCCCGGGAACCCTCAAAGACTGCACGACCTCCGCCGACGCGAAGACCCTGACCTGCGGCGGTATCACTGGCGTGACGAAGGCCGGCGCGACGGCGACGTTCGGTGTGCAGGTGAAGATGGACCCCGCCGCCCCGGCGAACACCACCATGACCGCGGGCAACGTCACCGCGTTCCTGGCTGAGGTTGTCAAGGGGGAGGGCACCTACACGGTCAAGACCCCGGCCCCGGACGCCGTTCCCATGGCCGACACACAGGCCGCGCTGGCGGTCGGCGGAGTGCTGGCCGTCGGCGCGCTGGCCGGTGGTGGTGTCGTGCTGCGCCGCCGGACCGTGCGCCAGTATTAGCCGGCACTGCTCCAGCGGTCCAGGGTGGGGCGTGGCGCTGCCACGCCCCACCCTTCCTTTGTCGGGGAGTCGGTGCGGCCCCGGCCACCACCCCGACCGGCCCGGCGCAGAGGTCTACCGCCTGATCACCACGGTTAGAACCATCCCCGCACGCGCGGGGCCGACCTGACCGGCCGCACGGCGGCAGTCCACCCCGGGGAACCATTCCCGCACGCGCGGGGCCGACTACTCCATGCCCAAAGTGTTGTCCATCTCCCGGGAACCATCCCCGCATACGCGAGGCCGACTACCGTGTCGCGGAAACGTGCACGGAGGAGACCCGGTGACACTCGACCAGCGTCTGCGCGACCACGGCTACACCCCGGAAATCATCGCAGGGATCGCCGCACTCTGGGCGAAGTCCCGTAAGAACGGGGGTGGGAAACTCAGCCTGCTGCTGGCCCACCTGCTGGATACCGCAGCGGTCGCGGAGCAGATGTGGGACAACTATCTGGCTCCCTCGACCAGGCGCCTGCTCGACGACCTGTCAGCCGGGCGCGGCCGGCAGTTCTTCGCCTGGCTGTGCGGCAGTCACGACCTGGGTAAGGCGACGCCCGCCTTCGCGCATCTGGACGCCGAGGGCGCGCACAACGTCCGCGCCGCCGGTCTGGGCTGGGACCCCCGCTACGTCGACAAGGCGAGGAACTGGCGCCATGACTGCGCCGGCGGTCTGCTGATCTGCGAGTTCCTCCAGGACGCGGGCTGGGCCGAGGAACAGACAGAGTGGCTGTGGCCGTTGATCGCCGGCCACCACGGGCTGTTCCCCGGCGGCGGGGGCATTCGGGAGCCCCGGAGCCGCCACCAGTTGCGGGGCACCGGCCGGTGGCCGGAGGTCCAGCGTGCCGTCGTCGATGTCTTCACCCGGGAGCTGGGGTTCGCCGGCCTCAATGATGTCCAGCCTCGCGAACAGCCTTCCCGGGCAGCCCAGTTGCAGCTCAGCGGACTCATCGTGCAGGCCGACTGGATCGCGAGCGGCCCGCACTTCCCCGGTCTGGATAACCTGGCCGATATCAGCCTCAAACGGTCCCGTACCCGGGCCGCACAGGCATGGACGGCCCTGGGGCTGCGCGGCGGCTGGGGAACACTTCCCGTTCCCGGGCCCGGTCTCTACCAGGCCCGGTTCGGGGAAGACTCCCGGCCCTCCCAAAAGATGGTGATCGAGGCCGCGCGGACGATGACCGCCCCGGGCATCCTGGTCGTCGAGGCCCCCATGGGCGAGGGCAAGACCAAAGCCGCCTTTGCCGCAGCGGAAATCCTGGCCGCCCGCTTCGGAGCTGACGGAGTGTTCGTCGGCATGCCCACCCAGGGCACCGCGGATCCCATGTTCACGCAGGTGCGCTCCTGGGTGGGGCAGATCGATCCGGAACTCGCCACCCAGGTCGCCCTGTTGCACGGAAAGAGCATGTTCAACAAGCAGTGGAAAGAACTCCGCGAAACGGGACAGGAGAGCGACGCCCGGTTCGCCGGCGTCGACGAGTTCGGGATGTCCTGCTGCGACGACGGATCCGACGCCGAGCCCGGTGAACAGTCCCTCGGGCGGCAAGCCCCCGCAGAGTGGTTCTTCGGCCGCCACCGGGGCCTGCTCGCCCCGTTCGTCGTCGGCACCGTCGACCAGCTGCTGATCGCCGCGACCCGCACCAAGCACGTCATGCTGCGCATGGCCGGCCTTATGGGCAAGGTCGTCATCCTTGACGAAGTGCACGCCGCCGACGTCTACATGGGCCAGTTCCTCCAGGAGGCACTGCGCTGGCTCGGGCAGGCGAAGGTGCCGGTCATCCTGCTGTCCGCGACCCTGCCGCCCGCACAGCGCCAGGACCTGGTGGCGGCGTACCTCGCCGGGGCCGCCTCGAAGAAACTGACGGAAGCGCCCGACTTGCCGGAGCCCGCGGGATACCCGTGTGTCACAGCGGCCTGGACCGACGGGGCCGAGCCCCGCTGCCTGGTGGACCACACCCGGTCGTGGCGTACGGACCTCAACGTGCGGGTGTCGGTCCTGCCCGAGCCGGTGGCGGGTCGCAACGCCCAGGAGCGGGCCGCCGCAACCGCGCAGGCTGACCTGGAGGTCGCGGACCTGCTGGAGGACAGACTGGCCCAAGGCGGGTGCGCACTGGTCATCCGGAACACGGTCCCCCGCGCACAGTCGCTGTTCACCGTGCTCGAATCCCGCTTCGGAACCGCCGACGTCCGGCTCCTGCACGGCAGACTGACCGTGAGCCGCCGGGCGGAACGTACGGCGCAGTGCCTGGACCTCCTCGGCCCACCGCACCAGAGCGCCGGACAACGCCCCGAGCGACTGATCCTGGTCGCCACCCAGCTGGCCGAACAGTCCTTCGACGTCGACGCAGACATCCTCGTCACCGACCTGACCACCATCGACTACCTGCTGCAGCGCATCGGCCGACTCCACCGCCACGACGCAACACAGCGGCCCGCACCGCTGCGCGAACCCCAGGTGATCATCACCGGAGTCGGTACGGGCGACGACGGCCTGCCGCAGGGCCTGTACGCGAGCGAGAAGATCTACGGCCGTGCGCTCCTGCTGCGCACCATGGCCGCGGTCCAGGAGGCGCAGAAGGACGGCTGGTCCGTGCCGGGAGCCGTTCCGTCGCTGGTGGCCCGGGTGTACGGGGACGGCGAGGTGCCTGACGGCTGGCACGACGCCGTACGGGACGCCGCCGGGCAGTGGGACGAGGAGCAGCGCCAGCGGGCGCAGAAGGCCCAGCCCATGCTGCTCACCCGCGGTGGCGAGCAGGAGAACCGCACGCTCGCCGGCCTGCACGCCACCGGTGCCGCGAGCGGCGACGACCAGGTCCTGGAGGCCATCGTCCGGGACGGGGAGCGCAGCGCTGAAGCGATCCTCGTGGTCAGGGACGAACGCGGCTACCGGACGGTGCTCGGGCGCCGGTTGAGCGTCAACGGCGATGTGGCGCCGGAGTTGCTGGACGAGGTGCTCGGGTCGGCCGTACGGCTTCCTGCGGGCGGGCTTTCCGACCTGGCGGAGGAGTTGCTGACGCCACTTCCGGGCTGGAGTCAGGACCGGTGGCTCCAGTACTCCCGTGCGCTGGTTCTGGACGGGGAGTTCCGCGCGGCTGTGGGGGATTACGTACTGCGATATGACGACAGGCTCGGTCTGGTCCAGGAACGCGCTCCAGTACGAAAGACCTTCCGCAGGTAGGGCCGTGGGAGCAGGGCGGAAGACGCAGACGCTGCTTCCGCCCCGCGCCCCGCAGGTGCGGGGCCGACGGGTTGCCCGGTGTCGATGTCAAACACAGCCATGGGCCATCCCTGCGAGGTGCAGGGCCTGCTGGATCCCCGGAATCCATGGGGTACTTCAGGGAACTTTCCCATAGTGGTCCCACCGAGGAATCAGCCGCAGTACGGTTTTCATCGACGGGCACTAAACAAAGCCAGTTGATTGGATTTCGTATGCCGTCTTTCTCTCTGGTGGACGATCCCTGGCTGCCCTTGTGGCACGTCGACGGTTCGCCGCCGCACGACTACCCGCTCCGGGTGGCGCTCACCGAAGCCCCCCGTTTCGGTGGGCTGGTGACGGAGTTACCGACCCAGGCACCGGCGCTGCTGCGCCAGGTCCTTCTCCCCGTGCTCCTGGACGCACTCGGCCGTCCGGACGGTCGCAAGGATTGGTTACGGCGCTTCGAGCAACGCGCGTTCACCGCGATCGAGCACAGACGTCTGAACAACTACCTCGACGAACACGCGTACCGCTTCGACCTGTTCCACCCGGTCCACCCGTTCGCCCAGGTGGCTGAACTCCGTACGGCCAAAGGCGAGACCAAGGGCTCAGCACTTCTGGTCGCCACCGAATCCAGCGGCAACAACGTGCCGCTGTTCAGTAACCGCAGCGAAGCCGACGTGCTCCCGCTGCCCCCCGCCCAAGCTGCACGCTGGCTCCTGCACACCCACTGCTGGGACACCGCCGCCATCAAGACCGGGATGGTGGGCGACAGTCAGGCCACAGCCGGTAAGACGACCGGCAACCCGACAGGGCCGTTGGGACAGCTCGGCATGATTGTTCCGACGGGCCGGAGCCTGTACGAAACCCTCCTGCTGAACCTGAAGTTCGAAGGGTGGGCCTTCGAGGCTGATCGCCCGCACTGGCGGCGCGGGCCGGACGACCAGACGTATGCCGGGAGTCCCAGCTGGATGAAGCGTAACCCGGCCGGAATCCTCGATCTGTGGACCTGGCAGTCCCGCCGCATCCGGCTGGTGCCGAGCGAAACCCCGGACGGCGAACGGGTGGAGCGGGTGCTGATCGCTGCCGGTGACCGGCTGCCGGAAACCCCGGACTGGGAGCCCCACACCGCCTGGGTCCTGGAACAGACGAAGAAGAACTCCCTGCGGCGCCCCCGTCGGCACCAGCCAGGGAAGAGCGCCTGGCGCGGGCTGGAGCCGATCCTCGCGGTCGAACGGCAGGACAGGGCCCAGACGAAGAAGGGGCCCGGTTTCGCCACCTCGCCCCTCCTGGGCCAACTTGCCGACCTACGCGGGGAGTTTCCTTCTGACTACCCCCTCCAGGTGGAACTGACGGGAATGACTTACGGCACCCAGTCCGCCGTGGTGGACGACGTCTACGCCGACGCGATGCCGCTGCCGGTCACCGCGCTCGACACGGACTCCCTCACGTACGAAGTGCTGGTCGAAGTCGCCGGACAGGCCGAGGCGCTGGCGCTCGCGGTCAACAACCTGTCCGCGGACCTGCGCCGTGCGGCCGGCACCGAACCGATCCCCTGGGACAAGGGGCAGCGGCCCGGGGAACAGCTGCTGCACGCGCTCGATCCGCTGATGCGGCGTTTTCTCCACGGCGTCCAACGCGCCGGTGAGGATGCCGAACTGATCGAGCGTGGGCAAGCCGCCTGGGAGCAGTCGGCCCACCGGTGTGCCGCGGCGGCAGCCGAACAACTGCTCGTCACCACGCCGGGCACCGCCTTCCTCGGCCGGATGGTCAAGAAACGGCAGTACCGGGCGTCCACCGCCGAGATCAGTTTCAGCAAGCGGGTCAACGAGATCCTGACGCGTTCCGCGGACGCGCGACGCGAAGCCCGCAGTACGGACGGGGAACTGACGTGACAGTGATGTCCGATGACGGGACACGGAACCGCTACTGGCACAAGAAGGCGCACGCGGACGGCTGGCGGACCGACCCCGTCACCGGGAAGGCCGGGCCCCCTCCCGGGGTCGACCTCGCACTGTTCCGTACGGCCCTGACCCGCGAACCCGGCGACGTGATGGGGATGTGGAGACACATCGCCGCGCCGACAGACGACCGGGCCGCACAGCACGACGAACTGACCAGCGGGCAGCGGGCCGAGTTCGCCGCACTGGCGCTGTTCGGGCTGCACCAGCAGTCCAAGCACACCCCCATGCACCGCAAGGGAGTCCAGCCGGGCCAGGCCCTGCGGGTCCTGCGGGGCAGCGAGAAGTACCGGGACAACCCGGAAGCCCTGGACGTACGGGTCGCCGCCGCGGTGCAGTCCACCAGCGTCACAGCGTTCCGCTACCGGCTCCGGAGCCTGCTGGAGCTGCTACGCGGTATCGACCAGCCCCTCGACTACGACGCGCTCTGCCGGGACCTGACCGACTTCGAGACCTCCGGGGGCCGGGCCCGCGTCCGGCGCTTCTGGGGAAGGGCCTACTTCGGCTGGAAGCAGCCGGAACGCAGCGGACCGGGTGATCCGGCTCCGGACGCCCTGTTCTGAGCGTCCGTCGACCGCGTCGCGGCCTCCGGGCCCCTGACCTCCCCGGCATTCCCAGCTTCCCGGCCCACGGCCAACCACTACGGAGAATCCATGAGCGACAAGCGGCTCTACGTCGACATCCACATCCTGCAGACCGTGCCCCCGGCCAACCTCAACCGCGACGACCAGGGCAACCCGAAGGAAAGCGTCTACGGCGGGGTCCGCCGCTCCCGCGTCTCCTCGCAGTCGTGGAAACGGGCCACCCGCAAACGCTTCGCGGCGCACACCCCAGAGGCCGAACACGGCACCCGCACCAAGCGGATCGCCGCCGAACTCGCCAAGCGGCTCACGGCCCGGACCGGACTCGGTGCGGAACCCGCCCAGCGGCTGGCGAACGCACTGCTCACCCCGCTGGGCATCAAGCCGGGCAAGAAGGCGGGCGACACCGCGTACCTGCTGTTCTTCGGCTACGGCCAGCTCGAAGCCATCATCGACCTGATCGCCGGCCAAGCCGCCGACCTGGCCGCCCTGGGCGACGAAGACCTCGCCGCAGCGGTCAAAGACCTCCCGGTCAAGGCCGAACTCCAGGCCGGGCACCCGGTGGACGTCGCGCTCTTCGGCCGGATGGTCGCCGACATCGCCTCCCTCAACGTCGACGCCTCCGTGCAGGTCGCGCACGCCATCTCCACCCACGCGGTGGAGCTGGAGTTCGACTACTACACCGCCGTGGACGACCAGAACGAGGCCGACGAGACCGGGGCCGGAATGATCGGCACGGTCGGCTTCAACTCCGCGACCCTCTACCGGTACGCCACCGTGAACGTGCAGCAGCTCGAAGCCAACCTCGGCGACCGGGACGCGGCGGTCCAGGCCGTCCGTACGTTCGTTGACGACTTCGCCCGCTCCGTGCCCAGCGGCCACCAGAACTCCTTCGCCCACCAGACCCTGCCGCACCTGGTGGCCGTCGTCGTCCGCGAAGACCAGCCGGTCAACCTGGTCACCGCGTTCGAAGAACCCGTCACCTCGGAGCAGGAGCGGGAGCGAGGCATCGCCGCCACCTCCGCCGTCCACCTCGCGGGCGAGTACGCCCGCACCACCCGACTGTGGGGCGACAAGCCCGCGCACGTCGCGCTGTTCCACACCTACCCGGAAAAGTCCCACGCGGCGGAGAACCTGGCTGAAGCCTTCGGCAAGTCCGTCACCTTCCCGGAACTGCTCGCGGAACTCCAGGAGAAGATCGCCGAGGCGGGCGAGGCATGACCGTACGCGATGACCCAGAGCAGGTGACCCTGCTCCTCCGCCTCGCCGGACCGCTCCAGTCATGGGGTGACCGCAGCGCCTTCAACCGCCGCGAAACCCGGCCCGAGCCCACCAAATCCGGCGTGGTCGGGCTCCTGGCGGCAGCAGCGGGACGGCCCCGCGAAGCACCGATCACCGACCTGGCACAGCTCTGCCTGGGAGTCCGGGTGGACCAGCCGGGCAGCCTGCTGCGCGACTACCACACCGTCAGCGACTACCGGGGTCGGCCGCTGCCGCAGACGGGCGTGTCCGCCAAAGGCGTCCAGCGGCCGACCTCCCCGGCCAAACCGACCCACCTCACCCAGCGCTTCTACCTCCAGGACGCGGTGTTCCTCGCCGCGGTGCGCGGACCCCGCGAGCTGATCGAAACGCTGGACCAGGCCGTCCGGCGACCGGCGTTCCCCCTGGCATTGGGCCGCCGGTCCTGCGTCCCGGCGCAGCCGTTGAACCTCGGTCTGCGTACGGGAGAACTCACGGAAATCCTCCGCACGGAACCGTGGCAGGTGTCGGACCACGCCCGTAACCAGTACGGCCGCACGACCGGCCGCCCGACCCGGATCGACCTCTCAGCCACCCTCGACGACGAAGACGGCGACGACGTACGGCACGACGTCCCGGTGTCGTTCAACCCGCTGGGCCGGGCCTTCAGCAGCCGCCGGGTCCGGCACCGGTGGCTGTCCGTGCCCAGCGGCTTCCCCGACTCCGGTGAGCCGTCCGGCAACGCCGCAGACCACGATCCGTTCGCGCTCCTGGGCTGGTGACCTCGATGACCTACCTCTCCCGAATCCGCATCAACCCGCTGCGTGCCGAAAGCCGGAAGATCCTGACCAATCCCCGGGCCATGCGCGGCGCGCTACTGGGCGCAATCCCCGACGCACCCACGCAGGAACGGACCCTGTGGCGGATCGACGCGGACAACCCGCGCCGACCGTTCCTGCTGGCGCTGACCGCGTCCCGGCCGGACTGGTCCCATCTGGTGGAATCCGCCGGCTGGCCGACCGCTGACGGTGATCATGCGCTCGTACGGGACTACTCGCCGCTGCTGTCCCACCTCGCTGTGGGACGGGAGTTCGCCTTCCGGACGACCGTCAACCCCGTCCAGAACACGCCGAGGCCGCAGAAACTCACCGAGGTCCAGGAGGCGCGCCTCGCCGACGCCAAACACCGGTCCTTCCGGATCGGCCACCGTACGGCCGACGCGCAACTCGACTGGTTCCTCAAACGGACCGGCCGGTGGGGCTTCGACGTGCCGGAGACCTGCGCCGACACGACGCGCGATCCACAAGCCACCGCAGAACCGGCAGCCCCGCCCCGGGACCTGCGGTTCACCGCCCGCGACCGGCAGTCCTTCCGCAAGGGCGGACAGGGCAAGCCCGTGGTCGTGACCACCGCGACCTTCGAAGGCCGCCTGGTCGTCACCGACACCGAAGCCTTCACCCGCACCCTGCTCGACGGCATCGGCCCGGCGAAGGCCTACGGGTGCGGTCTGCTCACCCTCGCGCCGCTGCGCGGTGGGGATGGCTGACATCTGGTGGAAAGCTCACCCGCACGACCTGCACCGGCTGGCCGACCGGGTGTCGAGCGTGTACGTCGAACGCAGCCACGTGGACCGCGACGAGAACGCGGTGGTGATCATCAACAAGAAGGAGACCGTACGGGTCCCCGCCGCGATGATCGCCGTGCTGCTCCTCGGCCCCGGAACCCGCGTCACCTACGCGGCGATCGCGCTGCTCGCCGACTCCGGGACGTGCGTGTGCTGGGTCGGCGAGAAGGGCGTACGGCTGTACGCGTCCGGCATCGGCCCGTCCCGCGGCGCCGGACTGCTGAACCGGCAGGCGTGGCTGGTCACCCGGCCCCGGGAGAGGCTCGACGTGGCCCGCCGGATGTACGCGATGCGCTTCCCCGGCGAGGACGTCTCCGGCCTGACGATGCAGCAGTTGCGCGGGCGCGAAGGCGTCCGGATGCGGCGTCTCTACAAGGAGCACGCCGAGCGCACCGGGGTGACATGGACGCGCCGCGAGTACAAGGCCAAAGACGCCTGCGCCGCCGGGGACGACGTCAACCGCCTGTTCTCCGCCGCGAATTCAGCGCTGTACGGGATCTGCCACGCGGTGATCGTCGGCCTGGGGGCCAGCCCCGGGCTCGGGTTCGTCCACACCGGGCTGGCGACGTCCTTCGTGCTCGACATCGCGGACCTCTACAAGGCGGAGTACACCATCCCGCTGGCCTTCGACCTGGCCGCGCAGGGGCTCACCACGGAGCGGGACGCGCGGCTGGGGCTGCGTGACCGGATCGGTGAGACGCAGCTGCTGGAGCGCATCGTCAAGGACGTCAAGGCACTGCTGACCCCGGAAGGCGTGGACATCCCGGAGGAGGGTGTCAACGACCTGTGGGACGAGACGTTGGGTACGGTCTCCGGCGGGGTCAACTGGGGCGGCCAGGACGACGGTTCCGTACCGGTTGTCGAGGCTCAGCTGGGTGAGGACCACATCGCGGTGATCGGCCCCGAGGTGGATGGGCCGGAGACCGCATGACGGTCATCGTCCTTATCGCCGCGCCGGAGGGCCTCCGCGGCCACCTGACCCGGTGGATGGTCGAAGTCAACGCCGGGGTCTTCGTCGGCAACCCCAGCCGCCGGGTCCGGGACTACCTGTGGGAGCTGCTGGCTTCCCGCATCGGTGACGGGCAGGTGGTGCTGGTGGAGCCGGCGGCCAACGAACAGGGCTGGGCGACCCGCACAGCGGGCCGCGACCGCTGGCGCCCGGTGGACTTCGACGGCCTGATCCTCTCCGCCCGCCCGCCGCGGAGTGAACGCCCATGATTCAAGATCATTTCCAAGTGAATGAGAAACGGCGTTAGCCTGGCTAAAGCACCAGGTCAAAAAGTGTCGGCCCCGCGCACGCGGGGATGGTTCGCATGCCGTGACACATCCGCCGGTAGACGTCCAGTCGGCCCCGCGCACGCGGGGATGGTTCCCCTGTACTACCTCGCATCTGAGGTTGATGAATGTCGGCCCCGCGCACGCGGGGATGGTTCCACACGAGGCGACCTCGACCTCTGGGAGCGCCCGTCGGCCCCGCGCACGCGGGGATGGTTCCGTCGGCGCGGCCGCTGATGTGGATGCCGTCGGGTCGGCCCCGCGCACGCGGGGATGGTTCCGCGTTCAACCCAAACGAGAACAGCATTGCTCAGTCGGCCCCGCGCACGCGGGGATGGTTCCCGATCGGCCACCCGTCGGCCCCCCAGACTCCGGTCGGCCCCGCGCACGCGGGGATGGTTCCCTTGCCGGGAGTCCTCGACGGGGAAGGCCCCCGTCGGCCCCGCGCACGCGGGGATGGTTCCCTCTGGTGCTCCTGGGCGGCAGCCAGTTCTACGTCGGCCCCGCGCACGCGGGGATGGTTCCGCGTGAGCGGTGACCATGATGTGTGGCGTGCAGTCGGCCCCGCGCACGCGGGGATGGTTCCGCTCTTCGCCTACCTGGGTCTCGACGCACGCAGTCGGCCCCGCGCACGCGGGGATGGTTCGCAGTCCCGGGACGTCAAGGCCGTCCTTGCCGGGTCGGCCCCGCGCACGCGGGGATGGTTCCCAGGTTGGCGCTGGCCTTCAGGCCAAGTCCGGGTCGGCCCCGCGCACGCGGGGATGGTTCCTGGCGGTACTGATCCACATGGATCGCAGGACGGTCGGCCCCGCGCACGCGGGGATGGTTCCAAGCAAGCGAGCTGGGTGTACTTCCGGGAAATGTCGGCCCCGCGCACGCGGGGATGGTTCCGCGGCAGAACGGCTCACAATCACGTTCGCCGGGTCGGCCCCGCGCACGCGGGGATGGTTCCGCGGCGAGCTGAGCGGCATCCAGTCCGACGGCGTCGGCCCCGCGCACGCGGGGATGGTTCCGCGTCGGCGCTGCCGAGTTCGTCGGCCACCTCGTCGGCCCCGCGCACGCGGGGATGGTTCCGCATCCTGCTGGTCCTGGCTCGTCAGCTGAAAAGTCGGCCCCGCGCACGCGGGGATGGTTCTGCTTCAAAGCCGGGCGCTCCTCGGCGAGCTGGGTCGGCCCCGCGCACGCGGGGATGGTTCCTGACTAAGCCGGTAGATCCGGAAGCTAGTGCAGCGATTCATAAGTCCTTCGGGGGCTTAGCTACGCTGAGTGTTCTTTGGGCGTGGCGAGGTAGAGCGCGCAGGCGCAGTCCAGGGCCT
>NZ_JBXAWK010000099.1:0-12620 GCF_057291755.1 Kitasatospora sp. UYEF31 | reverse complement strand
GCGCGGGGTTTCCCCCACGCCCCGGCGCGGTGTTTTGGTTTTGTGTCCGGCCCGGCTGCCCCCCCCCCCGGGTGGGGTTGGGGTTTTTGGGGCGGGGGCCCGCCCCAAAAACCCCAAGACCATTACAGCTGGCAGGTCGGGCACCAGAAGAGGTTCCGCCCGGCGATTTCCTTCGTACGGACCGGCGTCCCGCAGATCAGGCACCCCTGGCCGGTGCGGCGGTAGACGTAGACCTCGCCGCCGTGGTCGTCCTTGCGCGGTGGGCGGCCCATGGCCTCCGGGGTGTGCTCGGGGCGGACGGTGTCGATGCGGTTGTTCCGCGCGCCCTCCCGCATCAGCGCTACGAGGTCGGCCCACATGGCGTCCCAGGTCTCCTTGTGGAGCTTGTTCCCCGGGGTGTCCGGGTCGACGTTGAACCGGAACAGCACCTCGGCGCGGTAGACGTTGCCGACACCCGCCAGGATCTTCTGGTCCATCAGCAACTCGGCCACGGAGCGCTTCTGGCGGCTGACGATCCGCCAGGCGGCGTCCGGGTCGGCGTCAGTGCGCAGCGGGTCGGGGCCGAGGCGGGCGTGGACGAGCTTCTTCTCGTAGCCGCTGATCAGCGCGCACGTGTTGGGCCCGCGCAGGTCTGCGTACGCCGTGTCCGAGGCGAGGCGCAGCCGGATCATGCCCACCAGCGGCGGCTCCGGGGCCTCGCCGGTCTCCAGTTTTCCGTACAGGCCCAGGTGGATGTGGATCCACCGGTCGCCGGGGAAGCCCACGAAGAGGTGTTTTCCATGCGCGTCGGTGCCGGTGACCCGGGTGCCGTCCAGGAGCCGGGCGCTGTCCGCGAAGCGGCCTTGCGGGCTGGTCACCCGTACGACGTCTTCTTTGAAGGTTGTTTCGAGGACGTCGGCGAGCCGGTGGATCGTATGGCCTTCGGGCACTGGTTCTCCCTCGCTTCGGGCTGGTCTCCAGCATAGGAAACGCCCCCGACAGCGCTTGGGCTGTCGGGGGCGGCGCCGGGGATCAGACTTCGTAGCCCGCGGGGTAGGCCGGCAGCTCGCCGGTGGTCTCGTAGGCGGTCAGCATGTCGATGCGCTTGGTGTGCCGCTCCGCGTCGGAGTACGGGGTCTCGACGAACGCCTGGAGGAACTTCACAGCCTCGGCCTCGGGGTGCATCCGTGCCCCCATGCTGAGCACGTTCGCGTTGTTGTGCTGGCGGCCGAGGGCCGCCGTCTCCTCGCTCCACGCCAGGGCGCAGCGCACGCCCTTGACCTTGTTGGCGGCGATGGCCTCGCCGTTGCCCGAGCCGCCGAGGACGACGCCCAGGCTGCCGGGGTCGGCGGCGACCGCTTCGCCCGCCCGCAGGCAGAACACGGGGTAGTCGTAGGCGTCCGCCTGGACGGTGGGGCCGCAGTCCACGGCCTCGTGTCCGTTGGCGTTCAGCCATTCGATGAGGTGCTGCTTCAGGTCGAATCCGGCATGGTCGGAGCCGAGGTATACGCGCATGGACAGCAGTGTGGCAGGCCGGGCGGGGAAGCTCATATCGAGGGGTTCTACATGTTGATCAGTACTGCCGCGGGGCGACGGCGGTCGGTCGGTCAGTACTGCGGCGGGGCGGCGGGCGGCGGCGGGTATCCCCCGGCCGGTCCCTGTGGGTAGGGAGTCTGCTGGTACGGGGTCGGCGGCTGGCTGTACCCGCCTCCGCTCCGGGAGTTGTAGGCGAGCGCGGCGACCAGGCCGGTGACCCAGCCGATCAGCAGGCCGTAGCCGGCGCCCACGGTGATGCCGTCCAGGAACGACGCCAGGCTGCGTCCGCCGCCCCCGCGGTAGGACCGCCTGGAGCCCGCGCCGGCGATCAGCACGACGGTGAATCCGTAGACCGCGCCGCCCAGGACGTGGGCGAACCAGCCGGACACGAAGACCGGGAACCCGCCCATGGTGTCCGGTAGCCGGCTCGCGGCCACGGCGAGCACGGCCCACACCGTCAGGATGAGCAGGATCACACCCATGAGCATGGCGGCCTGGTATTTACCGGGCATGTGCTCGAACCGGCCGGTTGCGGAGATCACCCACTGCGGATAGGCCAGCCGGAACAGGATCTGCAAACCGGAGTTCGGATCGTTACTGCCGTGCTCGAAGATCTTGATCAAAGTCCACTGGTTGGCGAACACACCGACCAGGAGCATCGAGGTCACCGTTCCCGCCCAGGCCACTTTGCGGTTCATCGGGGAATCACTGCGGGCATCTTCATGGACATCGCCTCCGGCCGTCACTGACTCTGTGAACGATCAACGCGCAGGGCCGGGTGCGGCTGAAGACGCACGAAGGGCCCTTGACCTGATCGCAACGTTGGTCGCGGTCGGGTCAAGGGCCCTTCAATCCATAAGCCGGTACGGATCAACAAGCCGGTACGGATCAACAAGCCCAGGCGGATCAACACGCCCGGGCAGGTCAGCCCTTGCGGTTGACGAGCTTCCACGCGACCGGCAGCAGGCCGACCGCGAGGGCGATCTTCAGGCCGTCGCCGATGAGGTAGTTCTGCATGCCGATCTCGTACGCCTTGGTCATCGTGATGCCCAGGTCGTGGGCGAGGTACGTGACACCCACCGAGTAGATGACGGCGTTACCCAGGAGCATCGCCCCGGCCATCCGCAGGGGGCTGCGGTCGGCCCCGCGCTGGGCGAGCGCGCCGACCAGGACGGCCGCCAGGCCCATGCCGAGCAGGTAGCCGAAGGTCGGCATCGCGCTGCCGGAGGTGTGCTCGGCGAACCAGGGCAGACCCGCGACACCGGCGGCGATGTACAGCGCGACGGTGGCCATCGCGCGGCCCGCGCCGAGCACGGTGCCGACGAGCAGGAAGGCGAAGGTCTGCCCGGTGACGGGCACCGGCGAGCCGGGGACCGGGATGGCGATCTGGGCGGACAGGCCGATGAAGCCGGCGGACGCGGCGACCAGGACGGCGTCACGCACCGCGGCACCGCGGAAGACGCGGGCCGGGACGAGGTCGGCCAGCACCCGGGGGGAGGTGGTGAGGGCGGCAGTGCTCATGGGGACTCCACACAGAAAGGACCGTTGCGGGACAGGTTCTGAACTTAGCCGACCGTTTATGACCGCGATCATGCTGTTGCCCACAACGTTCCCAGTCGAGTGTTGTCCTTCCTCACACTGCTCCGCCGGCTTCTCCGCGACTTTCCGCCGGCTCTTTGGTGATCATGGCTCCACTGCTGGCCTTACACGCATAAGTACGGCCACGGGGACCAGCAGTGGAGCCAGAACCGGCGCGGGGTGCCGGGTGATACACCCCACAGCGGCGGTTACAGCTGGAGCGACTTGACCTCGAGGTATTCCTCAAGACCGAAGCGGCCCAGCTCACGGCCGTTGCCGGACTGTTTGTAGCCGCCGAAGGGCGCCACCGGGTTGAACGCGCCGCCGTTGATCTCGATCTGGCCCGTGCGCAGCTTGCGGGCGAAGGCGACGGCTTCCTCCTGGGTGGCCGCCCACACCGCCCCTGACAGGCCGTACGGAGTGTCGTTGGCGATGCGCTCGGCCTCCTCCACGCTGTCGTACGCGATGACCGACAGGACCGGGCCGAAGATCTCCTCGCGGGCGATGGTCATGTCGGGGGTGACGTCGGCGAAGACGGTCGGGCGGGTGTGGAAGCCGGTCTTGACCCCCTCCGGACGCCCCGGGCCGCCCGCCACGGCGCGGGCACCCTCGGCCAGGCCCTGCTCGATGAACGACTGGACGCGGTCGAACTGGACCTCGGACACGATGGGTCCGAGCTGCCCGATCATGGCGTCGGCGGTCTGCGCGGCGAGCTCCACCACCTGCGCGTAGTCGTCGCGGTGCACCAGCATGCGGGTGCAGGCACTGCAGGTCTGGCCGGAGTTGAGGTAGGCGTTGCGGACGCCGCCGGTCACGGCCTTGTGGAGGTCGGCACCCGGCAGGATCACGTTGGCGGATTTGCCGCCGAGCTCCAGGCCGACGCGCTTGACGGTCTGCGAGGCCAGCTCCGAGACGCGCTTCCCGGCGCGGGTGGAGCCGGTGAAGGACACCATGTCGACATCGGGGTGCCCCGCGATGGCCTCGCCGACGACAGGCCCTGTGCCGGAGAGCAGGTTGACGACACCGGGCGGCAGGCCGACGGAGTCGAGGATCTCGAAGAACAGGAAGGCGGCCTGCGGGGCGACCTCACTGGGCTTCAGGACCACCGTGCAGCCGGCCGCGAGCGCCGCGCCGACCTTGTTGGTGATCTGGTGCAGGGGGTAGTTCCACGGCGTGATCGCGCCGACGACGCCGACGGGTTCGCGCACGATCAGCGAGGTGCCGATGCGTTCCTCCCAGGGGTACTCCTCGGCGAGCTGGACGAAGCTGCCCAGGACCGCGGCGGGCAGGCCGACCTGCACGGCCTTGGCGATCTGCGGCGGGGCGCCCATGTCCTGGGTGATGACCTGGGCGATCTCGCCCATGCGCTCGACGACCTGGTCGCGGACCTTGCCGAGGTAGGCGGCGCGCTCGGAAGGCGTCGTCTGCGACCACGTGGCGAAGGCCGTGTGGGCGGCTTTGACCGCCCGGTCCACATCGGCGGGCGTGCACTGCGGGACGGTCGCCACGACCTGTTCGGTGTTCGGGTCGACGACCTCGATCACCTCGGTGGACGAGGGGGCCGTCCACCGGCCGTCGATGTAGATCTGGTTGTACTCCCGGATCTGGGCCTTCTGCGTGCTTGCGGCTGTCATGCCGTCCACCACCATCCCTTTGCACGTGTCGACTGCATCCGTTCGGGAGCGTACGTCCGACCTGATGAAGAGTCACCCCATCCACCACTCCGGACCTCCTGTTGCGTAGGATTGCTTATTGCAAGTAGCTTGCAATTGATTTCCCGTTGGAGGTAGAGATGACCTACACACTTCCGGAGCTGCCGTACGACTACGCAGCCCTTGAGCCCGCCATCAGCGGGCACATCATCGAGCTGCACCACGACAAGCACCACGCCGCGTACGTCAAGGGCGCCAACGACACCCTTGAGCAGATCGCCGAAGCCCGCGACAAGGACGCCTTCGGCGGCATCGTCGGCCTGGAGCGGACGCTGGCCTTCCACCTGGCCGGGCACGTCCTGCACTCGATCTACTGGACGAACATGTCCGGCGACGCCGAGGCGGAGCCGGGCAAGGACGGTGCCCAGGGCGAGCTGCGCGCGGCCATCGACGAGCACTTCGGCGACTTCGCGAAGTTCCGCTCGCACCTGTCCAAGGCCACGGCGACCACGCAGGGCTCCGGCTGGGGCGTGCTGGCCTGGGAGCCGCTGGGGCAGCGCCTCATCGTCGAGCAGGTCTACGACCACCAGGGCAACATCGGCCAGGGCAGCATCCCGCTGCTGGTCTTCGACGCCTGGGAGCACGCGTTCTACCTGCAGTACAAGAACGTGAAGCCCGACTTCGTCGAGGCCATGTGGAAGATCATCAACTGGGAGGACGTCGCGAGCCGCTTCGCCAAGGCGAAGAAGGCCGGACTGCTGCTCGGCTGACGCTGTTTCGCCTGCTCCGATCCGCGGACTCTGTTCCGTGGAACACACCAAGATCTCCCGGCCTACATGGTGGCCGGGACCGGACTGCCTTCTCGTGATCGTCTTCCCGACATTCATGACGGCGGACCGCAGGGAGAGGGCCCCTCGCTTGCGCGGGGCCCTCTCAGTGCGTTTCCGATCGTTTCAGCGCACGCCGTACGTCCACTCCAGCCCGCGCAGCGTGAGCCACCAGTCGAGACTGTCCCGGCGCGGGATCAGCACCCCGTGCCAGTTGTTGGTGACGTCGAACTCCGTCACACCGGTGCGTTCCCACTCCGCTGCGGCAATGCGCCGCCATTCGTGGAAGTGCCGGACCAGCGGCCGGTGGAACGCGGGGGTGCGCAGCAGCCCCGCCGGGTCGATGCTGAGCGGTTCGCCGGTGCCGTCGAGGTAGTGGTCGAGGGCGCGGGCGGCTTCAGTGAGGCCGCAGAGCTTCCAGCCGCCGGCGACGGTCCGCAACCCGGCTTTAAGCGCCTTGTCGCGGGCGCGGGGCGGCTTCGTCGCGTACGGGGCGTTGTCATTGGGCGTGCGCGGGTCCGGTCGGCCGCGGCGGGCCGAACGCACCAGAGGTCGCACATGGTCCATCTGCTCATTGTCGCGGGGGCTACGGCGAAGGGCGCGCGGAGGCCCGGTTGAACCGGTCTCCACGCGCCCGGCGCGTCAGCGTGGCCGTCAGTCGAAGATCGGGCCGACCGTACGGGTCCGCTTCAGCTCGAAGAAGCCGGGGACCCCGGCGACGAGGACTGAGCCGTCCCAGAGGCGGCCGGCTTCCTCGCCCTTGGGCGCGGGGCTGACCACGGGGCCGAAGAAGGCGGTGCCGTTGACGCTGATGACAGGGGTGCCGACGTCCATGCCGACCTGGTCCATGCCCTCGTGGTGCGACGTGATCAGCGCCTCGTCGAGGGAGGTGTCACCGGCGGCCTCAAGGAGCTCCGCGGGCAGTCCTGCCTCGGCGAGGGACTCGGTGATGATGACGTCCCAGTCCTCCTGCTGGCCCAGGTGGCGGCGGTTGCCCATGGCCGTGTAGAGCGGCAGCAGCACCTTGTTGCCGTGGTCCTGCTCGGCCTTGATCAGCACCCGGACGGGGCCCCAGCCGCGCTCCAGCATCTCCTTGTACTGCTCCGGGATGTCGTCCCGGCCGGAGTTGAGCACGGACAGGCTCATGACGTGCCACTGCACATCGACGTCGCGGATCTTCTCGACCTCCAGCATCCAGCGGGAGGTCATCCAGGCCCACGGGCACAGGGGGTCGAACCAGAAGTGGGCGGTGTCGCGTGCGGGGGCCGTGGTGGCGTCTTCTGTCACTGTCGGGGTCCTCTCAAGGCAAGCGCGGGTCGTACCTAACCGGATGCAGCCCGTACTCACGTCCGGTTATTCCTCAGGCCCGGCCGGCCGGTCCAACGCGTTTTCCCCCGCGACGCGTGCTCAAAGCCCGTGACAGGATCGGGCCAGGACAACAGCCGCACCACCGTCCGCCGACAGCCGATAGCCGCTACAAGAACCTGGGAGCCGTTCAGTGCCCGGAAGGAACCTGACCCGCGAGGAGGCCCGTGACCGGGCCCGCATCGTTTCCGTCGAGTCGTACGCGATCGACCTGGACCTGACGCAGGGCGCGGAGACGTTCGCGTCGACCACTGTGATCACGTTCAGTTGCCCGGAGCCGGGTGGTGCGACGCACCTGGACCTGCTCGCGCCGCGCGTGCGCAGCGTCGTCCTCAACGGGCGGGAGCTGGGCCCCGCGGTGTACGACGGTTCCCGGATCGCGCTGGACGGGCTGGCCGCGCAGAACACGGTGACTGTGGTCGCCGACTGCGCGTATTCCCGTACGGGGCAGGGGCTGCACCGGTTCGAGGACCCCGCCGACGCGCGGGTCTACACGTACACCCATTTTGAACCGGCGGACGCCCGGCGACTGTACGCGAACTTCGAACAGCCGGACTTGAAGGCGTCGTTCGCCTTCACGGTCAAGGCTCCGGCGCACTGGACCGTGGTTTCGAACGGTGCGGAGAGCGGGCGCGCGGTCGACGGCGACGCGGCCGTGTGGACCTTCGAGCCGACGAAGCGGATCTCGACGTACATCACCGCGCTGGCTGCCGGTGAGTACCACGTGGTCCGTGATGTGTTCGAAGACGACGACGTCACGATCCCGCTGGGTCTGCTGTGCCGGCAGTCGCTGGCGGAGCACCTGGACTCCGAGCGGATCCTCACGGTCACCAAGCAGGGTTTCACCTTCTTCCATGACAAGGCGCAGTTCGGACTCGCCTACCCGTTCGGGAAGTACGACCAGGTGTTCGTGCCCGAGTACAACATCGGCGCGATGGAGAACCCGGGACTGGTGACCTTCCGGGACGAGTACATCTTCCGGTCGAAGGTGACTGAGGCGTCGTACGAGGGCCGGGCCAACACGATCCTGCACGAGATGGCCCACATGTGGTTCGGCGACCTGGTGACCATGGGCTGGTGGGACGACCTGTGGCTGAAGGAGTCGTTCGCCGACTACATGGGCACGGCGGCGTCGGCTGAGGCGACGGAGCACAAGGACGCGTGGGTGTCCTTCGCCAACCGGCGCAAGGCGTGGGCCTACCGGCAGGACCAGCTGCCGACGACGCACCCGGTCGTCGCGGACATCCGGGACCTCGAAGACGCGATGCTGAACTTCGACGGCATCACGTACGCCAAGGGTGCTTCGGCGTTGAAGCAGTTGGTGGCGTACGTGGGTCGGGACGCGTTCTTCGCGGGGGCGCGGGAGTACTTCACGGCGCACGCGTACGGGAACACCTCGCTCGGCGACCTCCTCGCGGCGCTGGAGAGCGCTTCGGGCCGCGAGTTGACCGAGTGGTCCCGGCTGTGGCTGGAGACCACCGGCGTCAACCGGCTGAAGCCGGAGGTCGCGGTGGACGGCACGGACACCATCAGTTCGTTCGCCGTGGTCCAGGAGGGCACGCCGCTGCGTCCGCACCGGATCGCGATCGGGTTCTACAACGGCCTTGAAGGTGAGCTCGTACGGACCGACCGCGTCGAGGTGGACGTGGTGGGCGCGCGGACGCTGGTCCCCGAGCTGGTCGGCCGGCCGCGCCCGGAGCTGGTGCTGCTCAACGACGACGACCTGACGTACTGCAAGGTGAGCTTCGACGGTGTGTCGACGGCGACCGTGCGCGAGCGCCTGCACCAGGTGCAGGACCCCCTCGCCCGCGCGCTGTGCTGGTCGGCGATGTGGAACCTCACCCGGGACGCGGACCTGCCCACCCGGGCCTTCCTCGAACTCGTGCTCAGGCACGCGGGGCGCGAGAGCAGCATCGGCGTCGTCCAGATGGTCCTCGACCAGTTGGAGACGGCGCTGGACCTCTACTCCGACCCGGCGCACCGGGCCGAGGGCCAGGTGCGGCTCGCGGACACCGCGCTCGCCGAGCTGCGCGCCGCCGGGGAGGGCTCGGACCACCAGCTGGCCTGGGCCCGGGTGTACGGAAGCGCCGCCGGCACGCCGCAGCACCTGGGTGTCCTGCGCGACCTGCTCGACGGGAAGGTGACCGTCGCCGGGCTGACCGTGGACGCCGAACTGCGCTGGGCCTGGCTGGAGACCCTCGCCGCGCACGCGGAGGTCACCGCCGCGGACATCGCCGCCGAGCTGACCCGCGACACCACGGTGGCGGGCCGCCAGCACGCCGCCGCGTGCACGGCCGCGTTCCCCACCGCCGCGGCAAAGGCCGAGGCGTGGCGCAGCGTGGTCGAGTCGGACGCGTTGCCGAACTCGATGGTGGACGCGGCCATCCGCGGCTTCGCCAAGCCGGGCCAGGCTGCCCTGCTCGCTCCGTACACGGAGGCGTACTTCGCGGCGCTGTCCGGTGTCTGGGCCGACCGGTCGATCGAGATCGCCAAGCGCATCGTCGTGGGGCTGTACCCGATCTGGACGCCGTCGCCTGAGCTGCTCCGCCGTACGGACTCGTTCCTCGCGGACGACTCGCTGCCGCCGGCGCTGCGGCGGCTGGTGCTTGAGCGGCGGGACGACGCGGCCCGGGCGCTGCGGGCGCGGGCGCGCGACGCCGCTTGATCCTGCCGGATTCGGTGGCGTTCAGCCGGATTCGGCTCGGTTCGGTCCGTTTCAGCTTGATTCGGCTCGGTTCGGCTTGATTCGGTCCGGTTCGGCTTGATTCGGCTTGATTCGGTTGGAGGTTCAGCCGGGGTCCGACTGGGGGTCCGACTTGATCGTTTACGGCCCGCTGTGTACCCGTACCTGCGGGCACGGGTACACAGCGGGCCGTCCGCATGAGTGCGGACAAGTGCGGAGGGCCGGACCGGCCCGGACCGGCCCGAACCGGCTGCTGCGCTCGCGGAGCGACCGTGGAAGGATCGCGGGAGCCATTCCGTGACAAAGGAGTCATCAGCTGTGCCTGGTACAAACCTGACCCGTGACGAGGCCCGCGAGCGGGCCCGCATCCTTTCCGTCGAGTCGTACGACATCGCCGTAGACCTGAGCGGGGACGGCGAGAACTACCCGTCGACGACGGTGGTGAAGTTCTCCTGCACCGAGCCCGGGGCGTCGACCTTCATCGACCTCATCGCGCCGGAGGTGCACCAGATCCTGCTCAACGGGCGGCACCTGGACGTCGACGAAGTCTTCCAGGACAGCCGGATCGCGCTGGACGGCCTGCAGGCCGAGAACGAGTTGCGCGTCGTGGCCTCGTGCCAGTACATGAACACGGGCGAGGGCCTGCACCGGTTCATCGACCCGGTGGACGGCAGGACGTACCTCTACACCCAGTTCGAGGTGGCCGACGCGCGCCGCGTCTTCGCGAACTTCGAGCAGCCTGACCTGAAGGCGACGTTCGCGTTCACGGTCACCGCGCCGCGCGACTGGGAGGTCGTCAGCAACTCGGAGACCCCCGAGTCGTTCGAGATGCAGATCGACGGCAAGGACGTCGGCATCTGGCAGTTCGAGCCGACGCCGCGGATCTCCACGTACATCACCGCGCTGGTCGCCGGCAGCTACCACGTGGTCCGGGACAGCTACACGGCCGCCGACGGCACGGTGATCCCCCTGGGGCTGTTCTGCCGCACGTCGCTGGCCGAGCACCTGGACCCGGAGAACCTCTTCGAGGTGACGAAACTCGGCTTCGACTTCTTCCTGAAGGAGTTCGACTTCGCGTACCCGTTCTCGAAGTACGACCAACTGTTCGTCCCGGAGTACAACGCGGGTGCGATGGAGAACGCCGGCTGCGTGACCATCCTGGAGGACTACGTCTTCCGGTCGAAGGTCACCGACACCATGTACGAGGTGCGGGCCGAGACGGTCCTGCACGAGCTGGCGCACATGTGGTTCGGCGACCTGGTCACCATGCAGTGGTGGGACGACCTGTGGCTGAACGAGTCGTTCGCGACCTTCGCGTCGATCATGTGCCAGGCCGACGTGACCCGCTGGACGAACTCCTGGGCGACCTTCGCCAACCGGATGAAGACGTGGGCCTACCGCCAGGACCAGCTGCCGTCGACGCACCCGATCGTCGCGGACATGCGGGACCTGGAGGACGTCCAGGTCAACTTCGACGGCATCACCTACGCCAAGGGCGCTTCGGTCCTCAAGCAGTTGGTGGCGTACGTCGGCCGGGACAACTTCATGGCGGCCGTACGGACGTACTTCAAGCGCCACGCCTGGGGCAACACGCAGCTGTCCGACCTGCTGACGGCGCTGGAGGAGACCTCCGGGCGCGATCTGAAGGCCTGGTCGGCGCAGTGGCTCCAGACTGCGGGCATCAACACCCTGCGCGCCGAAATCAACACCGACGTGGACGGCGGGATCACCTCCTTCGCGGTGCTGCAGGAGGCCCCGGAGGCGTGGCCGACCATCCGTGACCACCGGATCGCGATCGGTTTCTACGACCTCGACAACGCGGGCAAGCTCGTCCGCACGCACCGGATCGAGCTGGACGTCACCGGTGTCCGTACGGAGGTCCCCGACCTGGTCGGCCTGGCCCGTCCGGCCGTCGTGCTCGTCAACGACGACGACCTGGCGTACTGCAAGATGCGCCTGGACGAGTTGTCGCTGTCCGTCGTCACACAGCACATCGCGGACTTCGCCGAGCCGCTGCCCCGCGCACTGTGCTGGTCGGCGGCCTGGGACATGACGCGGGACGGCGAGCTGGCCACCCGCGACTACCTGGCGCTGGTGCTGGGCGGCGTCGGCCACGAGACGGACATCAACATCGTCCAGACCCTGCACCGGCAGCTGGGCACCGCCCTTGAGCTGTACACCGACCCGGAGTGGCGCGAGACGGGCCTGGCGCAGTACGCCGAGGCGGCGGAGCGGCTCCTGCGCTCGTCCGCCCCGGGCAGCGACCACCAGCTGGCATGGGCCCGTACGTTCGCCTCCGTGGCGACGGCCGACGCGCAGCTCGCGGTCCTGCGCGGCCTGCTCGACGGCACGGTGCCCGTCGACGGCCTCACGATCGACGCCGACCTGCGCTGGGCGCTGCTGTCCCGGCTGTGCGCCGTGGGTGCGGCCGACACCGCCGAGGTCGACGCCGAGCTGAAGCGCGACGGCACCGCCGCCGGGCAGCGGCACGCCGCGTCGTGCCTCGCGGCGCGGCCGACGGCCGGGGCCAAGGAGGACGTGTGGGCCAAGGTCGTCGAGTCCGACGACCTCCCCAACGCCGTCCAGGCCGCGGTCATCGGCGGGTTCGTGCAGGCCGGTCAGCGTGAGCTGCTCGCCACCTTCACCGAGCGCTACTTCGCGGTCATCGGCAAGGTGTGGAAGGAGCGGACGAACGAGATCGCCCAGCAGATCGTGCTCGGTTTCTACCCGTCCTACCAGGTGTCGCAGGAGACCTTGGACCGTACGGACGCGTGGCTCGCCGCCGCCGAGCCGGTTCCGGCGCTGCGCCGCCTGGTCGTGGAGTCCCGCGACGGTGTGGCCCGCGCGCTGCGGGCCCAGGCCAAGGACGCCGCCTCCGCGTGACGGGACGGGCCGCGGCGGGGCCCCCCCGCGGGGGGGGGGGCCCCGCCCCCCGCCCCCCCCCCCCCCCCCCCCCAAACCCCCCCCCCCCCCGGGCGGGGGGCGGCGACAGCCCGCGCC
>NZ_JBXAWK010000098.1:0-12827 GCF_057291755.1 Kitasatospora sp. UYEF31 | reverse complement strand
AGGAGAATCCGTTCCTGCCGGCGGGTGTGGCTGCGAGCTTCTGAGCCTCCCGTACGACCGATGCCGGGGGGCCGGCCGAACGGCCGCGCCCCCCCCCGGGGGGGAGGGGGGCCCCCGGGGGGCCCCCGGGGGCCCCCACAGGGTTGTCAGTCGTTCCGCCGGACACCGGCGTATCTACCGGAGTTCGTCGATCCCCGCCCGGATCCCGTCCGCGAGCACCTGGACATCGGGCACCGCGTCGAACTCCGCGTTGATCCCGAAGGTGATCCGGTCCAGGTAGGAGAAGATCCCGACGCTGATCCGCATCGAACTCGCAATGGGAACGTACGGATACATCCCGGTCATCCGGCGTCCCAGCATGTATAGCGGCACCCGCGGGCCCGGCACGTTGGTGGTGACCGTCTGGAGGAACTGCTGCGGGAAGCGGACGGCCGCGCGGGTGCCGAGCGCGAGGAGCGTGGGCGCTGCGAAGTCCGCGGCTCCGGTGATCACATCGGCCCCGGCCGCCTGGCGGCTGTTCTTGATGTCGTCCATCTGCAGCCGGACGGCCGCGAGGCGCAGCGCCGGGTCGGGTTCGCTGACCGGCAGGTTGAGCAGCACCGCGCTGATCCGGTTGTCCAGGGTGTTGCGCTGGCTCTTCGAGCGCACCGAGACGGGGACCATCGTCCGGACGACCTGGCCGTCCGTCAGTTCGCCGCGTTGGCGCAGGAGATCGCGGAAGCCCCGGGTTATCACGGTCAGGATCACATCGTTGACGGTTCCGCCGTGCCGTTTGCGCACTTGTTTGACCTCGTCGAGGTCGGCCTTCGTCCAGACCCAGCGGCGGTGCGGTCCGAGCGGGCCGTTGAGTGAACCGGCGGCGGCGGGGCGGAGGTTGCCGACCACCTTGGGGATGGTCGCGGCCAGTGCCCGTCCGGCGCTCAGCGCCCGGGTGGCGGCGGTGCCGGGGCGGACCAGGGCGGCGAGGCCGCCGATGATCCGTAGTGGGGTGGACGCCGCGTCGCGTACGCCGTCGGCGACGAGGTCCAGGGTGGACGGAGCCGGTTCCGGGTCCCACGGTTGAGGCTCGGGCAGTGTGGTCTGCGGGCTCCAGTCGAGGAGCACCTGCATCAGGTCGGTTCCGGCCACTCCGTCGATCATGCAGTGGTGCACTTTGCTGATGACCGCCCAGCGGCCGCCTTCCAGTCCTTCGACGAGCCAGAACTCCCACAGCGGTTTGGCCATGTCGAGGCGTTGGGCGAACACCCGTCCGGCCAGGTTGCGCAGTTGGTCGTCGCCGCCGGGGGACGGGACCGCCGTGTGGCGTACGTGGTAGAGGACCTGGAAGTGCTCGTCGTCCACCCACACCGGGCGCCCCAGGTGCAGCGGCAGGGTTTTGACCCGCTGCCGGTAGCGCGGTACGTCGTTGATCTTCGCCATGAACAGTCTGATGACGTCGCCGTACGATGGCGCGGGGCCGTCGAAGACGAGCACCGCCCCCACGTGCATGGGCACGTTCTCGCCCTCGGTGAAGTAGAAACCCGCGTCTAGTGCGCTCATCCGGTCCACGGGACGAACCGTATGGCGACCGGCCGCACGGAGTCCAGGGTTTCCCCGGTCACCGTACGGCCGGCACCCGGCGGCGCGCGTCGGTCACCTGATGTCGGCGAGGTCCTGAAGCAGTCTGCGCTTCGGGCGCGCGCCGACCATCGACTTCACCGGCTGCCCGTCCCGGAAGACCATGAGTGTCGGCATCGACAGCACACCGTAGGTGGCCGTCGTCTCGGGGTTGGAGTCGACGTCCAGCTGGACGATCTTGATCCACCCGGCCTCCTCCACCGCCATTTCGGCGAGCATGGGCGTGGTCTGGCGGCACGGACCGCACCACCCGGCGGTGAAGTCGACGAGCACCAGCCCTCCGGCGGTGAGCACTTCGTCGTTGAACGTCGCATCGGTGACCGAAGCGACCCCCGCTGCCTTCGACGTCTGTGTCATGTCCTTCTCCTCTGCCCTCGCGTTCTTCAGCAGCACACCGCTGCCTCTACGGCATCAGCTGGCAGCGCGGTTCCGGGCCGCCGGGCACGTTCGCGGCGACCTCCAGCTCGGCTTTGCGCAGTTGCGCGCCGACCTGTCCGCGCACCGTCTGGAGTTGCGCGATGCACGCGTCCAGTTCGGCGAGCTTGCTTCGGTAGACCTGGATTGAGGCCGGGCAGGAGTCCCCCGCCGGATGGCCCGCCTGTAGGCATTCCACGAACGGCCGGGTCTCTTCGAGGTCGAAGCCGAAGTCCCGCAGTGTCCGGATCTGCCGGAGCAGCCGCAGGTCCTCCTCGTCGTAGGCCCGGTATCCGTTGGCGGCCCGCCGGGCGGGGAGGAGTCCGCGCGACTCGTAGTAGCGCAGGGTGCGGGTGGTCATGCCCGCCTGCTCCGCCAGTTCTCCGATCCGCATGACTGTCGTCCCCTCACCCCGTGCTGTGCCGCAGTCCTTCCGTGGCACTTCCGCTGCAATTCCGCTGCCGTTTCACCGACCGTAGGCCTTGACGTGGGCGTCAACGCCAGCCGTAGCGCTCCTTCAGCCGTCGGGCGACGTCGTCGAAGCGCGGGCGTTCGAGGGAGCAGGCCTCGCGGCGCATGCCGTCGGGATGGACCCGCAGCACCCGGTCGACGGACACCCAGGACTCCCGGCCTTCGCGGTCCCACGGTCCTGTGCCGATCGCGACCCAGTCACGCTGGAGGTCGTGCCGCTTGCTGGACAGTTGGACGGCGAGCACGGTGCCCTGCTCCTCCCGGGCCACCACCAGCACCGGGCGGTCCTTGCCGCGGCCGTCGTTCTCCTCGTACGGGACCCAGGTCCACACGATCTCGCCGGGGTCCGGGTCCTCGTCCCGCTGCGGGGTGTACTCCATGCGGACCCGGCCGACCCCTTCCGGCGGCACCTCGACGGTGGCGGTGGGCCCAGCGCGTCCGGGCAGGTCTGGGTCTTGTGTCTGGGGGCGCGGTGCCTGAGGACGCGGCCCCGGGGCGTTCCGGACGGATCCGCCCGGCGCGGCCCGGGTCGGTGCGGACGCGGAACCACCACGGTTGCGGTCACCGAAGACGAACTGGAAGATCCTCTTGATCGATACGGCCATCGGCCTACCGTAACCGTACCCGGCCGACGCCGTCCGGCAGCTTCCGCGCGCTGCCCGGATCTGACACTGCCCGGATCTGATTCCGCCCGGATCTGATGCTGATTCAGCGGACGGAGTCGTCCACCTCCACCGGCCAGGCGTCGCGGAAGACCACTCCGCGTTCGGGCTTCAGCCGTTCACCGGTGTCGGAGTCGGTGCAGTGCGCCGTACGGATCTCAGCCTCGGGCAGTGGCAGCAGCACACCGTGCGCCGCCGACCAGCCGCGCAGTTCCTTGACCGGGACCGACTCGCCGTTCGCCGGATTGACCATCCGCTCCGCACGGAACGTGCGCAGGATGATCCCCAGCGGCTTGCCCAGCCCGATCAGCAGGAGCAACGTGCTTGCCACCTGCGGCAGTTCGGTTTCGACTCCGCCGTCGGCGCGGATCCGGACGCCCGTGCTCATCTCCTCGAAGGAGAGGATGCTGCGCACGTCCGTGCCGACCGGCCCGACCAGCGCCGTCAACAGGGCGTCCACCCGGTTCCGCGGAACCGTCCCGGCCTGGGCGAACAGCCCCAGCCGACGGCTTCGTCCCACGGTCCCGGTCCGGCCCTCCGCCGGGACGACGTCGCGCCACCCGATGAAGGTGCCGCCCGCGCAGAGCACGATCTCCCGCAGCAGGCCGGGGGCCGCCTTCTCCTGCGGACCGTGCTCCCAGCGGCACATGTAGCCGTCGCACACCGCGAGCCGTGACCGCCGCAGCTGCTGGCTGCGCCCGCAGCCCGGGTGTCCACAGACGATCGTGGCCGTCCGGCGCTTCCCCGTCTTCCCCGTCTTCGCCGCCTGTGCGGTCTTCGTCGCCGGCGCCGGCGCCGGCTTTGCCGTCGGTGTGGATTCCATCGGTTCCGTACGCTTCTCGTCCGCCACAGCAGACCCTCCCGAGATGTGACTTCCAGTGCTGGAATCTTCACCCGGGGGGCTCGACCGCAGCTGTCTGTAACAGATTTCGCCGGAACGCGGCGTACGCGGGAACTCCGGACACCTTCCCGGGAGTAGTCGGCCCCGCCTGGGATCCAAGGCGTCGTGCGCGCCTTCAGCCACCAGGTCCTACACTCGCGACCAACGCAACACTTTCACGTGTCAGTGAACCTGCTCCACGACCCCGCCGACCCGACCCCGCCCACCAGCCCGGAGCGCTCCAGCCCACGCCGCGGCCCCACGCCGCAGCACCGCAGCACCGCACCGCAGCCTCCGTGCTCCACCCCCGCCCGCCCACCGCCTCATCCGAGGCCGCCGAAACGGAACCTCGATGCCGGATCCCACGCTGTACCCCGTACCGCTGCCCGTGACGACCAGCCGGATCACCCTCACCACCGTCGGCGGGCCGCTCGCCGCCCTGGAGACCCTCCCGCCCGAGGGCGTTCCCGTCCGCGGCACCGCCGTCCTCGTCCCGGGCTTCTCCGGCTCGAAGGAGGACTTCGTCCCGCTGCTCGGCGCACTGGCCGACGGCGGCTACCGGGTCCTCACGTACGACCAGCGCGGCCAGTTCCAGTCGGCCGGGCCCGCGAAGTGGGACGCGTACAGCGTGACCGCGTTCGCCGCGGACCTCGCCGAGGTCATCGCGTACGCGGGCCAGGCCGGGCACCCCGGCGGGCCGGGGGTTCAGCAGTGGGCCGCAGGCCCTGTGCACCTGCTCGGCCACAGCTTCGGCGGCGTCGTCGTCCAGCGCGCCGCCGTCGACAAGCCCTCCGCGCTGTGCAGCCTGACCATGCTCGACAGCGGCCCGGGCGGCACCGAGTTCGCGGGCGCGAAGATGGTCGGGCCCATGGTGCTGATGCTGCGCGTCGGCGGCACCTGCGCGCTCTGGGCGGTCATGCGCGGGCAGCTGAAGAAGGCCGGGTTCAAGGTGGACGCGCAGAACTGGCTGCGGCACCGGCTCCAGAACACCTCGCGCGCGAACCTCATCGGGATCATCCGCACCCTCCAGAAGGAGCCCGCCCGGACCGCCGACGTGGCCGCGACGGGACTTCCCCTCCTGGTGATGTACGGCGAGGACGACCAGCCGTGGACACCGGACGTCCAGGCCAGGATGGCCGAGCGGCTCGGCGCGAAGCACGTAGTGATCGCCGACGCCGGACACACCCCGAACGAGGAGCAGCCGGCGGAGACCGCGAAGGAACTGCTGGCCTTCTGGGACGAGGCCGCGCAGGCATAGCCCCCGAGTCAACCAGCGCGGTCAAGCTGAAGCGCACCGGTCAGCGCGAACGATGCGCGCGCTTCGCCTTGACCGCCGCAGTCCGCCAGGGTGACCGGGCCACCGGTGCGCTCGTTGACCTCAGGTCGTTGCACGTTTTTGACCTGAGGTGGAATGTGACCGCTCAACGCACCCGGCTGTCAGCCGCGCCCAAGACGTTCCCGCCCTCCCGGAGCCGCGCTTCAGCCGCTGTGCTCGCCGTACTCCTCGCCGCATTGTTCACCGGGTTCGCCGCCCCGGAGTCACCGGACGCGCCCGCGATCGACGACCACACCGGACACGACCACGGCGTCGGGGAGCCGCACACCGGCCCCGCGCGCCCCGGTGCCACCGGCCGGGTGGACCGGGAGACCGCGCGGAAAAACCCCGTGCCGGTGGTGGATCACCTCCGTTAAAGTCCGTGGCGCAGACCACGACGGGAGAACGCACATGGACCCCGGCACCCTCATCTTCATCCCCAACGCCCACACGTGGGTGCTTGAGCAGGACGTGCTCGACCCGGCCGACGGGCGGGTGCTGACGCTGGAAAAGTTCACCGAACTGGTGGAGCACTTCTAGGGCCTGTTCCGGGTTTCCCACCGGACCGGGCCGTGGACCGGGCGCCGCGGACACCGCTAACTGTTGAGGACCGCCGCCCGGTTCTGCGCGACCTGCTGCGCCAGCAGGAGACGTTCCTCCCAGTCCGCGGCGCCGTCCGGGACCACGGCGACGACGATCCTGTCCTGCGTACGACGGCCCTTCCCCCGCCGGACCACGACTGTGGTGTTCCCACCGCCTCCTTCGACGTCCGGCTCCCAGACGGAGGAGACGGACAGGGCGCGGCGCGCCACAGACACCCAGGCGTAGACGAAGAACGCCACGATCACGAGTGCGGCGAGCAGGAACAGGAACCTCATCGGAGCGCCTCTCGGAGTTCGGCGGACGAGGTGGACGAAGTGGACGAAGTGGACCCTGGAAGGGTCAGGGCTTCGTCCCGGGCGGTGTGATGGAAAATCCCTGCCCCGGAGCGAACGTGGTCACGTTCGGCGGAATAGCCTTCATGATGTCGATCTGCGCACACGCGGGACAAGCGTTGTAGCCCTGCTGCCTGGCCTCGTTGGCCTTCGCCTCGGCCTGGGCCTGGGCGACCTGCGCCTGTGCCTGGGCTGCCTGCGCCTGCTTCTCGGAGACGGCCGCGTAGGCCGCCTGGGCTTTGGTCACCGCGTCCTGCACGTTCTGCGGCAACGTCACCCGGACAAGATTGAAACGCAGGTCCACCAGGAAGTCGTCGCCCAGTGTCGCCTTGAGGTCCTTCGCCAGGGAGGTGTTGATCGCGTCCTGGATCCTGGTGATGTTGTTGTTGCTGACCTGTCCGTCGGGGGTCGGCGGCTGCGCGGTCCCCGCGTTCAGCGCGCTCTGCACGAGGGCGCAGCTGCTGACCAGTTCGGCACAGCGCAGGTTGCCGACCTGGGCGCGCAGGTCGTTGTCGATGACCGGCCGGATGATCTGGTCGAGGAAGGCGGACCAGCCCTTCTCGCCGTCCCACACGGCGTAGGACGACTTGCCCGCGTTGAACTTCCGGGTGCCGAACTTGTCGTCGAACTTCTTGATCACTGTGTGGTTGAGGTTGAGACTGAAGTAGAGGGTGCCTTCGATGCCCATGTCGACACCGTCGCTGGACGGTGTGTGCACGACGTCCACGCCGGGGCGGTCGCCCTTGCCGGCCTGTGCGGTGATCGTGTAGAAGCGCTGCTGCGCGGGGTACTTGTGGACGTTCGAGTAGAACCCGGTCCAGGTCAGCCCGGAGGAGGGGTCCATGACCTGGCGGATGTTGTTGTCGTCGAGCGGCCCGCCGTTGCGCACCACGCCGATCTCGCCGGCGTTGGTGCGTTCCAGGCCGCCGAAGAGCCCGCTGAGGATCCGGACGATCAGGATCAGTACGACGACCCCGACGCCGAGGACGATCCACAGGCGTGGCCTGTTCCGCAGCGCACCACTGGAGATGTTCATGTTGTGCCCCCTCTGCGACTGCTGTCCCGCGTACGCGGGGTCCCAGTGTGGGGTCGCCGGATCAGCGGCGTCGTGGGGGTGGTCCCTCGCTGTGGATTCAGTCGGACCGCGTACGGAACACAGCCGTGCGCCCGTCCGCGCCGGTCACTGGCGGATGCCTGCGCCACCTGCGGATCAAAGCCATCCGTTGCGCCTGAAGGCCCTGTACAAAACACCGCAGGCAGTCGCCATGACCACAAGCACTGTTGGATATCCGTACTGCCAGCGCAGTTCCGGCATGTGGTCGAAGTTCATCCCGTACACCCCGACGATCATCGTCGGTACGGCGAGGATGGCGGCGACGGAACTGATCTTCCGCATGTCGGTGTTCTGCTGCAGGCTGATCCGGGCCTGGCTCGCGCTGAGGATGCCGTCCAGGAGCACATCGAAGGCCGCCAACTGCTCGTGGACCTGTTCGAGGTGGTCGGCGACATCCCGCAGGTAGCGGCGGATCTCCGTGTCGATGCCCTCGATCTCGCCGCTGGTCAGCCTGGCCAGCGGCCGGGCCAGGGGGTTCGCGGCCCGCTTGAACTCCATGACCTCGCGTTTGAGCTGGTAGACGCGCTCGGCTTCGTTGTTGTGCCCGGGTGAGAACACGTCGGCTTCCAACTGGTCGAAGTCATCCTCGACCTTGGCGGCCACGGCGACGTAGTCGTCGACGACCTTGTCGGCGATGGCGTGCAGGACGGCCGCGGGCCCGCGGGCCAGGAGCCCCGGGTTCGCTTCGAGCTGTTCGCGGACGCCGGTCAGCGGCGGGGCGCTGCCGTGCCGGACGACGACGGCGAAGTCCTCCCCCGCGAAGATCATGATCTGGCCGGTGTCGACGACCTCACTTGTGGAAGTCAGCTCCTCGTGGTCGACGTACACGATCGTCTTCAGGACCATGAAGAGGGTGTCGCCGTACTTCTCCAGTTTGGGCCGCTGGTGTGCGTTGACCGCGTCCTCGACCGCCAACGGGTGCAAGTCGAACGTCTCAGCGATGGCGGTGAAGTCAGCGGCCGCGGGCTCGTGCAGCCCGATCCACACGAACGCGCCCTGTCGTTTGCGGGCTGCTTCGACGGCCTCGGCCATGTTGAAGGCGGAGGGCTCGCGCGTCTCCCCCGCGGTGCCGGGGCTGGACGTGCGGAACTTGCCGTCTCCCACCGGGGAGGCGCCGGGCTTACGGAACCTGTCGGCTTCCGCGTCGGAGGCACTGGGCTCCTGGGGTCCGTCCTCAACTGCGCGGAAGGCCCCCGGCTGCCTGACCCCGTCTTCGTACAATGCGCAGTCGACGATCGCGGAACCCGTACGCGGCGCGGGCACCGTGGCGTCCGACCGGGTGTTCCTGCGCCTCCGGTACACCGGCATGCCTTGAGCCCCTTTCCTCCGTTACCTGCGTCCCAGCCTGTCACACGCCCACTGAGCCGGGAGCGCTGTGCCGGGCCGGGCCGGTGCACCTGTGCACGTCCTTGGCGAAGAGGTTGTCTATGACGTACCGCCACAGGCCGTCCGCGCCGCGGCGGGCCACGTCGGTGGCGGTGCCCGAGAAGTGCACCCGGGTGCCGTCGGGGACGTTGCCCTTGATGGTCCAGTCGACTATCAGCAGCGCCAGGTCGTCAGCCGCGTACGTGTACCGGGGGTTGACCGTGATGGGCAGTCCCAGGCGGAGGAAATCGGCGTGCGCCTGGATCAGGGTGCCGCCCGCGACCTGGGTGCCGGGCACCGTCGTCCAGCGACCTGCACGGCAAGTTGCCGGAGATCAGCGCGAAGATCCTCACCGAGCGGCTGCGGATGCTGGTGGAGCGCGGCCTGGCGGTCCGTCAGCGGGTCGCGGGTTTCCCCGTACGGACTTCTTACCGGTTGCCCCCCGCCGGTCAGGCGATCCGGCCGCTGCTCGTAGAGCTGTACCGGACCGGGACCGCACTTCTGGACGCCGGGGAGCTTCACCCTGGGGCGCCTCTTCCCAGCGCCGGGGAGCTTCACCCTGAGACACCGCTTCCCAGCGCCGGGGAGGGTCAGACGGTGTCCGCGATCGCCGCCAGCCACACCACCACCGCTTCGGCTCCCGGGTCCGGGGTGCCCAAGGCGCGTTCGCCCAGGTAGCTGGAGCGGCCGCGGCGCGGGAGCAGCGCGGCGGTGGAGGCCGCGCCCCGCCGGGCCGCTTCCACCGCGTCCGCGAGTGGCTTCCCACCACACGCGGTCTCCCGCATGAGGACTTCCGCAGCCGGGATCAGCGCGTCCAGCATCGTACGGTCGCCGCGTGCCGCGCCGCCGAGGACGCCCACCGCCGAAATCCCTTCCGCAAAAGCTGACGCCCAGTCAAGCCCGTCGTCGAGTGCGGCGGCGGTCCGGAGCAGCAGTACCGCGTACAGCGGCCCGGACGTGCCGCCCAGGGCCCTGCGCAGCGTCTGGGAGAGTCCGCGCAGCACGTCGGGGGTCGAGCCGCCGCCGTACGCCGGGAACTCCTGTCGCACCGCTGCGGCGCCTCTGGCGAGGCTGATGCCCAGGTCGCCGTCGCCGACGGTCCTGTCGAGTTCAGTCAGGCGGGGTTCCGCTGCGGCGAGTGCCTCGCAGACCGCTTCGACAGCGCGGCCCACCGGGGTGGGTCCGCTCACCGGAGTCCCGGAAGTGCCGGATGGCGCAGGGGACTTCCGTACGATCGGAATTTCGGCCTGGACCCGGCCGAGCCACGGCGCGGGCCAGGACGGGGCCGTCGTGGGGGCGTCGAGTCTTTCCAGCAGCGCGTCGTCGACGCGCAGCAGGGACAGTGAGCAGCCCGCCATCTCAAGGGCCGTCAGGAATGAGCCCCGCCAAGCGCGTTCGACCACGATGCCTTGTGCGGCAAGGTGGTTCAGGGCTGCACGGGTGACGATGTCGATTTCCATCGCGGGTGTGCCGCCGAGGTTGTTCACCAGGAGGGCGACCCGGTCGCCGGCGCTGAGTCTCCGATCGGCTGTGATGCGGTCGGTCAGCGTACGGGTGAGCTCGTCGGCGGGTCGGATCGAGGTTCGCCGCACGCCTGCTTCGCCGTGGATGCCGAGGCCGAGTTCGATCTCGTCCTCCTGGAGGGCGAAGCCGGGCTGTCCGGCGGCGGGGACGGTGCACGGGGTGAGGGCGACGCCCATGGTGCCGACCGCCGCGGCGGCGGCGCGGGCCTCCCGGGCGACGTCGGCCAGCGGCAGTCCCGCGGCGGCGGCGGCTCCGGCAACCTTGTGCACCAGCACGGTCCCGGCGAGTCCGCGGCGTCCGGCGGTGTCGCCGTCGGCGAGTAGTCCGTCCTGACCTGTGCCACCCGGGCCCGCGGCGAGTGCGACGTCGTCGGCCACGACGACCGTCTCGACGTCGAAGCCTTCCGCGCGGGCGAGTTCAGCGGCGAGGCCGAAGTTGAGGCGGTCGCCGGTGTACGACTTGACGATCAGGAGCACCCCTGCCGGGGGTGCGGCGTCGTCACCCGCGCTGGAGCGGGCCGCAGAGGCGACGGCGCGGATCGTGTCGAGGATCGCGTCGGTGGACGGTGAGGTGAACACATCGCCCGCGACTGCGGCGGTGAGCATGCCGGGGCCGACGTATCCGGCGTGGGCGGGCTCGTGGCCGGCGCCGCCGCCGGAGATCAGCACCACCTGCCCGCGCAGGTCGGCGACGTCAGCGCGGACCGCCACCGTCCCGCCTTCCAGGAGCGCGATGCCGGGGTGCGTCAGAGCCAGGCCCTGGAGGAGTTCGGGGACGACGTCCTGCGGGGAGTTGATGAGCTTCTTCATGTTTGGCATCCCTACCAGAAAGCAGGGCCCGCTACGCCGGTACCGGCCGGGCGCGTCCGGGTACGGTGCGCTTCCGTGTTTGCGTACGCGCGAGGGGGGTGCCGGAAACCGGCACCCCCCTCGCGGCGGAGCTTCAGTGCTTCAGAGCGCCACACCCAGGAGCGCGTCGACCGCGCGGGAGGCCACACCCGGGGCGCCTTCCTCGTCGCCGCCGTCCGCCAACTGCTCGTCGGACCACGCGTCCATCGCGGCGAGCGCGCGCGGGGCGTCGAGGTCCTCGGTCAGCGCACTGCGGAGTTCTGCGAGCAGGTTTTCAGCGGACGGGCCTTCGGGCCGGGAGACCGCGGCGCGCCAGCGGGCGAGGCGGGCCACGGCGTCGGAGAGGATCCCGTCGGTCCACATCCAGTCGCTGCGGTAGTGCTGCGACAGCAGGGCGAGCCGGATCGCGACCGGGTCGACGCCACTGCGGCGCAGCTTGGACACGAAGACCAGGTTGCCACGCGACTTGGACATCTTCTCGCCGTCCAGGCCGACCATGCCCGCGTGCACGTAGGCGCGGGCGTAAGGCCGCTCGCCGGTGTGCACGTGGGCGTGCGAAGCGCCCATCTCGTGGTGCGGGAAGACCAGGTCGCTGCCGCCGCCCTGGACGTCGAAACCCATGCCGAGGTGCTTGAGCGCGATGGCCACGCATTCGATGTGCCAGCCGGGGCGTCCGTCGCCGAACGACGCGGGCCAGTGCGGCTCGCCGTCGCGCTCGGCGCGCCACAGGAGCGGGTCGAACTTGTTGCGCTTGCCCACCCGCCCGGGGTCGCCGCCGCGCTCGGGGAAGATCCGGAGCATCTCTTCGGCGGTGTAGCCGGAGACCTCGCCGAAGCGCTCGTCGGAGGCGATCGAGAAGTAGATGTCGTCGTCGACCTTGTACGCCGCGTCCTTGGCGAGGAGGTCCTCGATCAGCGGGACGACCAGGTCGATGGACTCGACCACGCCGACGTAGGCCTCCGGGGGGAGGACGCGCAGCGCCGTCATGTCCTCGCGGAAGAGCGCGATCTCGCGGGCGGCGAGGTCCCGCCAGTCCAGGCCGTCGCGGTCGGCGCGCACCAGGAGCGGGTCGTCGACGTCGGTGACGTTCTGGATGTAGGACACCCGGTGTCCGGCGTCACGCCAGGCGCGCTGGAGGAGGTCGAAGGCGAGGTAGGTCGCCGCGTGTCCCATGTGGGTGGCGTCGTAGGGGGTGATGCCGCAGACATACAACCGGGCCACCGGGCCGGGCTCGGTGTTCACCAGCTGGTGCAGGGAGGAGTCGTGCACACGCACGGACGGTCCCTGACCAGGCAGGACGGGAAGCTCAGGGGCAGGCCAGGCATACATGTCCATGAGCCTAACCGTTCATGCGTGCGATGCGCCGCCGGGAGGGGTCCGGACGGTCGACCGGGGGTTTCCTTGATCCCGGGTCACCACGGTTCGGGTGGAATGCCCGTTCCGGCTCGGCGGGCGGCGGGTGGGGGTGGAGGCGGGCTGCCGTATAGCGGGGCCCTACTGGAGGATAATCCTCCACTTATACTAGCTTCGCTATCAAGTGGAGGAAATTACTCCATATCAAGGTCTGTGGACGAACCCCGGCGCAACGAGGAAGTTTCATCGTGATTCGTGCAGGTCACCGGGCCTGGTGTGACAAGTCGTTGGGGTGCTCGCGCAGCTCATCACGGTGATCGTCGTGGGGA
>NZ_JBXAWK010000097.1:0-13370 GCF_057291755.1 Kitasatospora sp. UYEF31 | reverse complement strand
GGTGGTCCGCCGGGGGTCCGGGGGGTCGACCCCCGGGCAGACACAGCACGAAACAGTTGGCTGGGCCGACGCCGGCTCCGTGACCACGCGGGGTGACCCGGGGGCCCGGGGGGTCGACCCCCGAAGAGGCTCAGCCTGCCCAGTATCGGAAGATCACCGCCCCGGAAGCCGCCTTGTCGATATACTGACGGCGACCGGGGCGGCTTTTTCGTGCCCTTTACGTTGGGGCGACCGGTCACTGGGCTCCCGTTCGGGAGCATGCCGGGAAGCCTGGTCGGCACGGAACACCTGAAGCGGTCATGACGCTGTCGCACGTCATTGGTCTCGCTTGTTCCGTTTTGTCTGTTTCGTTACGCGGTAAACGCGCGTACGAACCACACCGACCTGGAGGCCCCGTTGACGTCGCGCCGCAAGTTCCTCGGCAGACTCACCCTGACCGAGCGCAACTTCGTCGCCAACGCCCTGCGTACGGAGACCGTCGGTGGCGTGCTGCTCCTGATCGCCGCGGTGGTGGCACTGGTCTGGGCCAACAGCGCGTGGAGCGACGCGTACACCGACCTGCGTCAGTTCAAGATCGGCCCGTCTGCCCTGAACCTGGACCTGAGCCTGGAGAAGTGGGCGGCCGACGGCCTGCTCGCGGTGTTCTTCTTCGTGGCCGGGATCGAGCTCAAGCGCGAACTCCTGGTCGGTGAGCTGCGCAGCCCGGCCGCCGCCGCCCTCCCGGTCGTGGCCGCCGTGTGCGGGATGGCCGTACCGGCGCTCTTCTACTTCGCGGTCAACGCGGGGGGCAACACCGACGGCTGGGCGATCCCCACCGCCACCGACATCGCATTCGCGCTCGCCGTCCTGGCCGTCGTCGGCACCAACCTGCCGTCCTCGCTGCGGGCCTTCCTGCTGAGCCTGGCCGTGGTCGACGACCTGGGCGCGATCCTGATCATCGCGGTCTTCTTCGGGAAAGGCTTCAGCGGCCTCGCGCTGGCCGGGGCGGCAGTGCTGCTCGTCCTGTTCTGGTGGCTGCAGAAGAAGCGGGTCCGCGGCTGGTACTTCTACGTGCCGCTCGCCCTGGTCATCTGGGGGCTCATGCACGAGAGCGGCGTCCACTCCACCGTCGCCGGCGTGGCGATGGGCCTGCTGATGCGGGTCCACCCCGACAAGGACGAGGACAACTCCCCCGCCGAGCACGTCGAGCACGCGATCAGGCCGTTGTCGGCCGGTTTCGCGGTGCCTGTCTTCGCACTGCTGTCCGCGGGCGTCGCGGTGTCCGGGTCGGCGCTGGGCGACATGGTCTCCGAGCCCACCTCGCTGGGCATCATGGGCGGTCTTTTCATCGGCAAGATGGTCGGCATCTTCGGCGGCACGTTCCTGGCGGTGAAGTTCACCAAGGCGGAGCTGAACAGCGAGCTTGAGTGGGCCGACGTGTTCGGCGTGGCCGTGCTCGCGGGCGTCGGCTTCACGGTGTCCCTGCTGATCAGCGACCTGGCCTTCCCCGACGACCCGGTGGTCCGCGAGCACGCCAAGGCCGCGGTGCTGGTGGGCTCACTGATCTCCGCGACGGTCGCGGCGGTGCTGTTGAAGCTGCGGGACAAGAAGTACCGCCAGTTGTGGGAGGCCGAGAACCTCGACTCCGACGGCGACGGCATCCCCGACTGCTACGAGGAGGAGGCCGCCCTCCAGAAAGTGGCCAGGATCGGCCGGGAGCCGGAGGAGAACCCCTTCGGCAAACCGTAAGGTCGGCCCATACACCACAGCTGTACCTGAGACACATCCGTGCCCCGCTGGATTGCTCCGGCGGGGCACGGCATGATCGGTTCTCATATACAACCTGTGCTCATGTACAGCCGCCGCAGCACCCGAATTACAAGGAGAACAAAATGCCCGGCACCGAAAGGTCCGTACGGCAGGACGCCCCCGCCGACGCCCGCTCGCTGGGCCAGCTGTTCTCCTCGGCGTCCAAGGACATGTCCACGCTCGTCCGCAGTGAGATCGAGCTGGCCAAGCGCGAGCTCAAAGTGGACGCCATCGAGGGCGCCAAGGGCAGTGCCGCGCTCATCCTCGCCGCGTTCGTCGGCGTGTTCGCGTTCATCTTCCTGAGCTTCGCGCTGGTGTACGGCATCCACTGGGCCGGGCTGAACCTGTTCTGGAGCTTCCTGATCGTCGGCGGGTTCTACCTGCTGCTCGTCGCGCTCCTGGTGCTGTTCGGCATCAAGTCGTTCAAGAAGGTCCGGCCGCCGGAGCGCACCCTGCGGACGGCCAAGGACACCATGTCCACGCTCAAGAACCGGGGCTGACCGGAACCCGGGGGCCCCGGATGTTGCCGAATCGTGCCTGATCCATCCGTCCGCGCCGGAACGCCGCGCGGGCTTCGCGCTCCCGGCTGTGCAAGCCTGCCTGTATGACGGCTCCGCAGACCGGCGTGGTGTACGCCGACGGCCCCTGGACCCACCGCGACATCGCAGCGAACGGAGCCCGGTTCCACCTCGCCGAGACGGGCGAGGGGCCGGTCGTGCTGCTGTTGCACGGCTTCCCGCAGTTCTGGTGGAGCTGGCGCAACCAGATGACCGCGCTCGCCGACGCGGGGTTCCGCGCGGTGGCCATGGACCTGCGCGGGTACGGCGGCAGCGACCGCACCCCCCGCGGCTACGACCCGGTGACCCTGGCCCTGGACGTCACCGGGGTGATCCGGTCACTCGGCGAGCCCGACGCGACCGTGGTCGGCCACGATGTGGGCGCGTTGCTCGGCTGGACGGCCGCCGTGCTGCGGCCCAAGCTGGTCCGTCGTCTCGTCACCGTCTCCATGGCGCATCCCCGCCGCCTGCGCAGCGCTCTGCTGAGTGACCGGCGGCAGATGGCCGCGTCCAGTCACGTCTTCGGCTTCCAGCGGCCCTGGTTGCCCGAACGACGGCTGGTCCGGGACGAAGCGGCCCAGGTGGGCGGGTTCGTGCGGGACTGGTCGGGTGCGGTGAAGCCGAGCGCGGAGACCGTGGACCGCTACCGGCAGGCGATGCTCATCCCCGGCACTGCGCACTGCTCGATCGAGTACTACCGCTGGATGCTCCGCTCCGTACCGCGTCCTGACGGTCTGCAGTACACCCACCGGATGCGCACGCCGGTGGACGTGCCCACCCTGCAGTTGCACGGTGCCCTGGACCCTGTCGTGCTGCCGCAGACCGCGGTCGGGTCGGGGCAGTACGTCACCGCTCCGTACCGCTGGCGGCTCCTTGAGGGCGTCGGGCACTTCCCGCACGAGGAAGTGCCGCAGACGTTCAACACGGAGCTCCTCGGCTGGCTGAAGGACCCTGAGCCGGACCGCTGAGGCGGTCTGGGCGTGTAACAGTCCCTCTACGAGGGTGACCCGGGTCTGCGCCGATCGTCTCCGGGTAGCGCCGACCTGGGACATCGCCCGGGTCCGCATGAGAATGTGACCAGTGTGAATGTGCTCGACATCATCCTGCTGATCGCCGCGATCGCCTTTGCCTTTTCGGGCTACCGCCAAGGCTTCATCGTCGGTGTCCTCTCGTTCATCGGCTTCCTCGGCGGCGGCATGCTCGGGATGTGGCTGGTGCCGGGCATCCTGGAGCGCTTCGATCCGGGTCTGGGCCCGTCGATCGCCGCGATCTGTGTGGTGCTCGTGCTCGCCACGCTGGCGCAGGCGCTGTTCGCCGCGGCCGGCGGGCGGTTGCGGCACCACCTGGAGTCGAAGGCGGCCCGGGGCGTCGACGCGGCCGGTGGCGCGGTGGTGAGTGTGACCGCGCTGCTCCTGGTGGTGTGGCTGATCGGCTCGGCGGTGGCCGGGTCGTCGATGCCGACGCTGTCCCGGCAGGTGCGCAACTCCGAGGTGCTCGGCGGTGTGCAGCAGGTGCTGCCCAAGGACGCCAACACGTGGTTCTCCTCGTTCTCCAACCTGCTGGACCGCAACGGTTTCCCGCAGGTGTTCAGCCCGTTCGTCGACGAGAAGATCCCGCAGGTCCCGCCGCCGGACCCGAAGCTGCTGGCCTCGCCGGCCGTGCAGAGCTCCCGGGGCAGTGTCGTGAAGGTCGTCGGTACGGCGAAGAGCTGCGGAAAGGTCATCGAGGGTTCCGGGTTCGTGTACGCGCCGCAGCGGGTGATGACCAACGCCCACGTGGTCGGCGGGGTGAAGAAGCCGACTGTGCAGGTCGGCGGGCAGGGCAAGGAGTACGCGGCGGAGGTCGTGCTCTACGACTGGGAGCGTGACATCGCGGTGCTCGCGGTGCCCGGGCTGAAGGCCGCGCCGCTGGAGTTCGAGCCGAAGGCACACGCGGGGTCCGACGCGATCGTGCTCGGCTTCCCGGAGAACGGCGACTTCCATGTGGAGCCCGCCCGGGTGCGCGCGGAGATCCGGGCCGGTGGCCCGGACATCTACAAGCGCGGCACGGTCAAGCGTGAGGTGTACTCCCTCTACGCGAAGGTGCGGCAGGGCAACTCGGGCGGACCGCTGATCTCCCCGACGGGGAAGGTGTACGGGGTCATTTTCGCGAAGTCGCTGGACGATGAGTTCACCGGTTACGCACTGACTGTGGATGAAGTGCGGTCCGACGCCGAAGCAGGCATGCTGGCCACCAAGCCTGTGGATACTCAGAGTTGCGCAATGTGACTGGTAGACCCCGGCCGTAGAGCTGAATGCTCTAATTTATACTGCGAGATGTCCACTTAAGGGGTGAATTCGGGCGATGGTTAGACCAGTTGCCGCACAACCCTTCTTGACGGACAGTCAGCAGACCCGCGTTACACAGGAGTTCTCCACAGGTTGTGGATAACTCCTGTGGGTAACCGCCGCTCAGCCTGTGGAAATCATCGGGGTCAGAGCCCTCGACGCCACTGGTCCTGACGGACCGCGGGTCCCCTGCCGATGCTGTCCGGACATGACTGTACGGATGCGCAGCCGCAGCGGCAGTGCATCCGTACACGATCGTGAAATTGGCGTGCCGGGCAAAAAACCCAGCCTCAGCGCGAGTGCTTCAGGCGCAGCCCGATCCAGCGGGCGCGACGCCGGAGTATGCGCAGCAACCCCGGCGTTTGGATTTCGACTCCAGGGCCCGCCGGGGCGTGGACCCGGCCGTGGCCGCGCCCCCCCGGGCTGTCGAAAACACCGTCTGCGCCATCGAATGGGGTGCGGTAGAACGTCCGGCTCATACTCGGTCGCCTACCCCCACACCTTGAGCGATAACCACACGTACGGACCAATGCGTTCGCCGGTGCACCCGTACCGGATAGGCCGGTTGGCGCGGCGCCGGCCCGGACCGCGGGCGCTCCAGCGGGTCAGCAGGCCACGCTCACGCCGGTTCCGAAGCCGACTCCGGAGCCGGTTCCGAGGCCACATCCTCCGCCGGGCGGTCGCCACGGCGCAGCAACTGCCGCATCGCCGGGCTCAGTTCCACCTCACGGGCGCGGTCCCAGTCCTGCTCCCAGCCCGCGTGGTGGATCACCCGGTCGAGCAGCCCGGCGGTGAAGCCCCAGACGACCAGGCCCGCCACGAGGAAAGCCGGGCCCAGGTGCCCGCTGGGGTGCTTGAGCCGGGCCCGGTTCGCCGGGTCCACCAGGTCGGCGACGGGGATGCGGACCACTCTGGCGACCTCTCCCGCGTCCACCGGGCCGACCGGGTGCTCGTCCCGCCACCAGGCGAGCACCGGGGTGACCACGAAGTCGCTGACCGGGATGTAGAGCGAGGGGAGTTCGCCGAAAACCCTGACCGTCGCCGGGTCGAGGCCGACCTCCTCCTGTGCTTCCCGGAGCGCCGTACCGGCGGGGCCGCCGTCCCCCGGGTCGACGGAGCCGCCGGGGAAGGCCGGTTGTCCGGCGTGCGACCTGAGTGTGTGGGCCCGTTCGAGCAGCAGCACGTCGGGGCCCTGCGCGCCCTCGCCGAACAGCATGAGCACGGCCGAGTGCCGACCGCCGCCGTCGGCGGGCGGCAGGAAGCGGCTGAGCTGTTCGGGTTCGAGCCGGGCCGCGGCCGCCGCGACGGGCAGCAGCCAGTCGGGCAGTTCGGGCAGCACTCCGGTGTCCACGGTCACTCTGCGGTCCCCTTCTGCAGTTTCCGCACCTCGGCGGCGAGGTCGACCGGCGGACGCAGCCGCTGGCCGGCCTCGCCCGCCAGTTCATACTTGAGCAGTTTCTCCGCTTTGTCCGGGTCGGTCTCACCCGCACCGTACGAAGGGCACAGCTGAGCGATCGCGCAGGCCCCGCAGGCGGGCTTGCGGGAGTGGCAGACCCGGCGCCCGTGGAAGATCACCCGGTGCGACAGCTCGGTGAGGTCCTTGCGCGGGAAGAGCGCGCCCACCACGGCTTCGACCTTCTCCGGTTCGTCTTCGGCCGTCCAGTTCCAGCGGCGGGCGAGGCGGCCGAAGTGGGTGTCCACGCTGATGCCCGGCACGCCGAAGATCTCGCCGAGGACCACGTTGGCGGTCTTGCGCCCGACACCGGGCAGGGTGATCAGCTGTTCGAGCTTGCCGGGGACTTCACCGTCGTAGCGCTCCAGGAGCGCCTGGGAGAGCCCGAGCAGCGATCTGGCCTTGGCCCGGAAGAACCCGGTCGGCTGGATCAGCGCCTCCAGCTCGGCCGGTTCGGCCGCCGCCATCGCGGCCGGGTCCGGGTAGCGGGCGAACAGCGCCGGGGTCGTCAGGTTGACCCGGCGGTCGGTGGTCTGCGCGGACAGCACTACGGACACCAGGAACTCGAAGGCGTCGCCGTAGTCGAGTTCGGCGTGGGCGTACGGATAGAGCGCGCCGAGCTCCCGGTAGATCTTCCGGGCCCGGCGCACCAGAGCCGGACGGCTCTCAGTGCCGGGATGTTCGACTGGGGAGGGCTGGGACTTTCGGCCCGTCTTCGGCGCCGGTGCGGTCACGGCGCTCTTGGCCGCATCAGCGGCAGAAGTATTGCGAGGCACCGGGCCAGGGTACGCACCCGGACACACTGCGCAGCCTTCCTGCGGATCCAGCCACCGTACGCATCCGTACGGTGACGTATGTTATATATCCGGTGCATCCGGACAAACTAGGCAAGTGATCCACGCCACCCCGGAGCTATGGGCCGTAAGTCCATAAGTCAGACTGTGACTGATAGCACTGTTTCACCGTCCGGCATCATGATTGTTGACCACAGTCGGCCAAGGAAGGATCCCCTCGTGGACGACGTTCTGCAGCGGGCACCGCTGTTTGCGGCCCTTGAGGACGACGACGCCGCGGAGCTGCGCGCCTCGATGGCTGAGGTATCGCTCGAACGCGGTGACTCGCTGTTCCACGAAGGCGACCCGGGCGACCGGCTCTACGTCGTCATCGAAGGCAAAGTGAAGCTGCACCGCAGCTCCAACGACGGCCGGGAGAACATGCTCGCCGTGCTCGGCCCCGGTGAGATGTTCGGCGAGCTGTCCCTGTTCGACCCGGGACCGCGCACCGCCACCGCGACCGCACTCACCGACGTGCGCCTGCTCGGCCTCGGGCACCCCGACCTCCAGCCGTGGCTCAACGGCCGCCCGAAGGTCGCCGCCGCGCTGCTGCGGGCGATAGCCCGACGCCTCCGCCGCACCAACGAGTCCCTGGGCGACCTGGTGTTCTCGGACGTTCCCGGCCGGGTCGCCAAGGCGCTGCTCGACCTGTCGCGCCGCTTCGGCGTCCCCGCCGAGGACGGCATCCACGTGGGTCACGACCTGACCCAGGAGGAGCTGGCGCAGCTCGTCGGCGCCTCCCGCGAGACGGTGAACAAAGCCCTGGCCGACTTCGCCGGCCGTGGTTGGATCCGCCTTGAGGCACGCGCCGTCATATTGATGGACGTGGAGCGTCTCGGCCGTCGCAGCCGGTAGTCCGTACGACCTGATGGGCCTGTTCCGCTGACAAGCGGCACAGGCCCATCAGTCGTCGCGCAGGTAGTCCAGTTGGGCGCGCACGGACATCTCGGCTGCCCACCACAGGTTCCTGTCGACGTTCGTGTAGACCCGCTCGACGACCTCGCGGGCCGTGCTGTCACCCAGCGCCACCGCCGCACGCACCTGGTCGAGCCGCTGCGCGCGGTGCTCCAGGTAGAACTCCACGATGCCGCGCCCGTCCTCCAGGACCGGGCCGTGCCCCGGGAGCACCCTGTCGACCTCGCCGGCCTCGATGAGCGCCCGCAGGTCCGCCAGCGAGGCGAGATACTCCCCGAGCTTCCCGTCCGGGTGTGCGATCACCGTGGTGCCCCGCCCCAGGACCGTGTCGCCGGTCAGCACCACCCTGTCGGCCGGGAGGACGAAGCAGAGTGAATCCCACGAGTGGCCGGGCGTCGACACGACGCGCAGGTCAAGTCCGCCCGTACGGATGACATCCCCGCCGGTCAGACCCTCGCTTCCGAGCCGCAGGGCCGGGTCCAGGGCCCGTACGGACGTCTTCGTCAGTTCCGCGAACCGCGCGGCGCCGTCCGAATGGTCCCCGTGCCCGTGGGTCAGCAGGGTCAGCCCGACCCGGCGGCCCTGCTCCTCGACCGTCCTGAGCACTGCCCGGAGGTGGCCTTCGTCGGCCGGGCCCGGGTCGATCACCACGGCCAGGTCCGAGCCTGGTTCGGCGACGATCCAGGTGTTGGTGCCGTCAAGGGTGATCGGGCTGGCATTCGGCGCGAGGACGCACGTGGCCCGCTCGCTCGCGGGGCCGGCGACGGCCTGGCGCGGGTCACCGGGGATGCGGAAGGACTCCATGGCTCCATGCTCCCTGACTGAGGGTCAACTCTGGTCGTAGGGGTTCGTGTTCTGCCCGAAAGGGTCGGAGATCCCGGGCCATTCAACGACGAGCCGGTCACCGTCGAAGCGCGGACGCGCCATGATCAGCTTGATTTCCCGGCCGGATGCCGCCCGTACGGCGTCATCGGTCGTCTTCATCTCCGCGAGGTTCCGCAGCGTCTCGATCGTCGGCGGCAGCATCGCGATCTCCTTCGCGTAGTGCTGGGCCAGGGCGTCGGCGGGCCGCTGCCACACCACCCGGTCCGCCTCGCCGGACACGTCGCGGGTGCGCTGCCCCTCGGGCAGGGCCGCGACGAAGAACCACGTGTCGTAGCGCTTGGGCTCGAACTCCGGGGTCACCCAGCGGGACCACGCGCCGAGCAGGTCCGAGCGCAGGACCAGGCTGCGGCGCTCCAGGAACTCGGCGAACGCCAGTTCCCGGCTGACCAGCGCCCGCCGGTCGGTCTCCCAGTCGTCGCCGGTGGTGTCCGCGACGATCTCCGCTGCGGACGGCCCGGCCAGCAGGACGCCCGATTCCTCGAAGGTCTCCCGCACGGCGGCGCACACGACCGCGCGGGCCTCCGGCTCGGTCACCTCAAAACGCGTGGCCCACTCGGCCGGCGTCGGCCCGGCCCAGGCCGGCGTGTGGTCGGCGTCGCGGGGGTCGATCCCGCCGCCGGGGAAGGCGTACATCCCGGCGGCGAACTTCATTGTCGTGTGCCGCCGCAGGAGATAGGCCTGCGGCCCGCCCGGTCGCTCGCGCAGCAGCACAACGGTGGCCGCCCGCTTCGGCTCGACCGGCTCGGCGCTCCCGTCCATGAGCGCGCGGGCGCGCTCGACCCAGGAGGCGGGCAGTGGCATGGCGGCTGGTTTTCCGGGGCTCCCCGTGGCAGTCATAACTCGGAGCGTACGCAGCTGGGCGTAGGGATCAAGGGGCATGGGGAGGCGGCACTACGCCAGATTCACAGGTGACGCAGATGCTGCGCCGTGTCGAGGCCGGCGGTCGCGCCGGACGCCCCGGGCGCGCTGTCCTCATGCGCGGTCGCCGCCGCGTCGGTAAGTCCCGTCTCGCCGAAGAGTTCATCGAGCGGGCGAAACTACCGTCACTGTTCTTCACCGCATCCGCCCGGTCGACCAAGGGTGCGGACCTACAACTGTTCAGCGAAGCCGTCCTGGCCTCGGACCTACCAGGATCCGATGCGTTCAAAGACGTGACCCTGCGTTCCTGGGATGCGGCACTGCACCTTCTGGCCACCGCGCTTCCCGAAGACGGACCGAGCATCGTGGTCCTCGACGAGATGCCCTACCTCATCGAGCACGACCCGAGTTTCGAAGGCACCTTGCAGAAACTGTTCGACCGGGAACTGTCCCGGCGGTCCACGCTTCTGCTCGTCGTCGGCTCCGACCTCGCGATGATGGAGGCGATCAACAACTACGACCGGCCGTTCGATGCGCATGACCTCGGGAAACTGATCGTGCACCGCAGTCAACTTCCGGGGGCCGGCGACAGCACTCCACTATTGGCGGTCGCCCGCAGCGGAGTCTCCGTCACAGGTGTCACGGCAATCGGGCCCGAAGACCTACTCCCGGCCTGGCGGCGATAGGCCACCATCACCGCCATGACGGACAAAACACCGTTCGGCCAGCACCAGCAAAATTCGACTGACTCGACTTCGACTAAGTCGAGTCAGTCTAACTTTCCGCCCTCAGAGCCTTGGGTGATTGAGCCCCTTCAGTCCCTGACTGCTTGAGAAACGGCTCAGGCCCGACCTCCGTACGAAGGTCGGGCCTGAAAAGCGTCACAGCAGGTCAGACGACCTCGACGATCAGCTCGATCTCGACCGGGGCGTCCAGCGGGAGCGCGGACACTTCGTCCTGGCCACCCGAATTGACATCAACCTTTCAGTTCTGCGACACGTTGCGACATCAGCCCGGCCAGCAGGTCGGTAGCGCGGTCCTCGAAACCGATCTCCCCCAGCCGATCGATCCAGCCAGGGGCCGATTCCACGAGGCCGTCCAGGACACGGCTAGCGGCACGCTCCGAGAGCCCCACACGACCGACCGCGTCGAGCAGGTGCTTGCGCGTCAGTTTGTTCGCTTTGCCGTAGAAGGGCAGCGCCATCGGATCACGCCATCCGGCATAGGGCTGGGTCGTCAGCAAGTCGTAGGCGGGAGTGACCTCCCATCTGCCGCTCGTGGCTTCCGCGCGCACCGAATAGTTCTTCCCGTGCAGATCGCCGTTGCCGATGAGGTAGCTGAAGGCGGTGATCTCCAACAGCCGTCGCAGTGCGAGAGGCCGGGATCCTCCCCCCGCTGCGACAACCTCACCGAAGATCCGGAAGATGTCCTCGGTCTTCAGCCGGTACTTCGAGGCCGGATAGACGCCCGACACCTGACAGGCATCCTCCTGCGGCAGACCTCGCCACAGGCCACTGTCGGGAACCCGGTCGAAGCGGGAGATCAGCAGTCCGGCATTACCGTCACGGTCATGAACCAGTCGATGCTCGGGGACGGAAAGACCACAGTCCGCAGCCATCGACAGAAAGAAGTTCTCGTTCTCCACCAGCCGGGGGTAGCCGTGCGGTGGGTTGAGTTTGAGGATCGCAGGGCCCACGTCCGTAGCCACCGGCGTAGAGATCATCACCGCGGATACCTTCGCCTGGACACCAGGCAGCGCGACACGTTCGAGCATTTCCGCATCAACAGCAAGAGCGCGCGCGAAGACTTCCGCAAACGCCTCCCCGGCCAGACTTCGTTCATCGACGGACGGCTCCGCGGCAGGGATGGATGAACCTGCCGGCACGACTCTTACGTCCCCGATCGCGTCGCCTCCCACAGCGATCAGCAGAGTGAGGTGATCGTCCTCGCTGGTACGGGTCGCCGTCACCACGGCGCGGAGCCGGGCGCCTTCAGGGAGCAAGCCGGCAAAGAACGGCGGAACAGACCCGGCAGCCGCCCGTACTTCCCCGTCCTTCTTGGGGAGCGTCCAAGCGACGGCCGGTGCGTCCGACGAGTCCAGATACCGGTCTTCATAGGTGAAGACAGTGTCGTCCCCCTCTCTCACCAACCGGCCGGCGAGCCGGTCCCCCTTGTACACATCTGCCGCCTCCACCCGACGCAGATCATCCAGCAGTGGTCGATCGAGATGCGGATCCACCACCGGCATGCCTCTCAGCTTTGGTTCTTCTCGGAGGATTCGCCCCGCGGGCGCAGGATCACCACTTGGTCCGGAGGTAGTCCACGTGCCAACGGGACCGGCAGGACAGCCAAAGCCAGTCCCAACGCATCCGTCACCCGGTACAACGAGTCGAGACGGGCTGCGGAGCGCCCGGCTTCCATGGCTTGCAGGGTAGGGAGGGAGACATCGGCCAAGTCGGCCAAGTCAGCCTGGGTCAGCGCCAGTTCACGACGCCGGGCGGCCAAAGCTGTTCCCAGCTCCCCCCATATACCCGGAGTCCGGGAGCCGCGCTTCCGTGGTTCTCCTGCCGCCACCCTCGCCACCTAAGCATTGAATTACAAGCATTGGCGCCACCGTATGCCAATTCAGCGGCAGTCACACCCTTAAAGCCTAAAGTTTCATACTTAAGAGCGAAGATCGACCGCGCGGGCGGCTAGCGCATTTCAAAGCTTGAATAAATACACTTAAGAAAACGGCTCAGGCCCGACCTCCGTACGAAGGTCGGGCCTGAAAAGCGTCACACCCGGTCAGACGACCTCGACGATCAGCTCGATCTCGACCGGGGCGTCCAGCGGGAGCACGGACACGCCGACCGCGCTGCGGGCGTGGACGCCGGCCTCGCCGAAGACCGCGCCGAGCAGTTCGCTGGCACCGTTGATCACGGCGGGCTGACCGGTGAAGTCCCGGGCTGAGGCGACAAAGCCGACGACCTTGACGACCCGGACGATGTTCGCCAGGTCACCGATCTGGGCCTTGATCGCGGCGAGCGCGTTCAGGGCGCAGCGCTGGGCGAGTTCCTTGGCCTCCTCGGGGGTGACCTCGTCGCCGACCTTGCCGGTGCGCGGCAGCTTGCCGTCGACCATCGGCAGCTGGCCGGAGGTGTAGACGTAGTTGCCCGTACGGACGGCCGGCACGTAGACGGCGACCGGTGCGGCGACCTCCGGGACGCTCAGGCCGAGCTCGGCGAGCTTCGCCTCCGGGTGCGTGCTCACGCCTGCTTCTCGCGCTTCATGTAGGCGATCAGGTTGTCGGTGCCGCTGGGGCCGGGCACAACCTGCACCAGCTCCCAGCCGTCTTCGCCCCACGTGTCGAGGATCTGCTTCGTCGCGTGGATCAGCAGGGGGAAAGTGGTGTACTCCCATTTCTTCATGGGAGAGACCTTACGGTGATTCGCACAGCAACTTCCCGCGAGGGGCTACCGAGCGAAGCGAGGGAGCGCGCCCGGAGGGCGCAGCTTTTCGGGCGACGCGCGGGCGCCGAGCGACCCCGGAGCGCCAGCGACGGGGGCGGGAGGGTGACGCCCGCGCTTGGAGCCCGCGTCAACGCAGCTTTTCGGGCGACGCGCGGGCGCCGAGCGACCCCGGAGCGCCAGCGACGGGGGCGGGAGGGTGACGCCCGGGCTTGGAGCCCGCGTCAACGCAGCTTTTCGGGCGACGCGCGGGCGCCGAGCGACCCCGGAGCGCCAGCGACGGGGGCGGGAGGGTGACGCCCGGG